>NZ_JBHYMC010000026.1:0-89695 GCF_042742535.1 Streptomyces sp. NPDC058880 | reverse complement strand
GTGCCCCCGAAGGGGAACCGGGCCCGGCCCGTGACTGCCGACTGCGCGGCGGCGCCTAGTTGTCGTCCTCGTCGATCAGGAAGCCGCGCATCGGCGACGGCGCCTGCATCGGCTGCGGTGCGGCCGGCCGCACCGGAGCCATCGGCTGGGTCATCGCCGGGGACATCTGCTGCTGGCCGCCGTAGGACGGACCGGCACCCATCGGGGAGGGACCGCCCATGGACGGACCGCCCATGGAGTGGCCCATCGCGCCGGCCGGAGCCATCGAGGGCGACGGCGACGGGGGCAGCGCCGGACCGGCCGGGTTGCGCGGCGGGGCCAGGGAGTCGTCCGCCTGGGTCTCCAGCTGGCGCAGCTGCGACTCGAGGTAGGACTTCAGCCGCGTGCGGTACTCACGCTCGAAGCCCCGCAGGTCCTCGACCTTGCGCTCCAGCGTGGCGCGGGCGGACTCCAGGGAGCCCATCGCGACACGGTGCTTCTCCTGGGCGTCCCGCTCCAGTGCGTCGGCCTTGGCGCGGGCGTCCCGCTCCAAGCCCTCGGCGCGCGACCGGGCCTCGCCGACGATCTTGTTGGCCTCGGAGCGGGCCTCCGCGATCGCCTGGTCGGCGGTCTGCTGCGCCAGCGACAGGACGCGGGCGGCGCTGTCGCCACCGGGGCCCTGCTGCGGGAGCTGCGGCTGCTGCATCTGCTGCATGGGCTGGCCCATGGGCTGCATCTGCTGCCCCATCGGCTGCATCTGCTGACCCATCGGCTGCATCTGCTGGCCGAGCGGGTTCTGGCCGCCCATCGACTGCTGCTGGCCCATGGGCTGCTGGCCCATGCCCTGCGGTCCGCCCATGGGGTGCTGCTGCATGGGACCGCCCATGGGGCCGCCCATCGGGCCGGGGCCCTGCTGGCCCTGGCCGCCGGGGCCCGGCGGGAGCTGCGGGGCGCCACCCGGCAGCTGGGGCGGGCCCATCTGCGGGTTCTGCTGCTGCGGCGGGCCGGATATGGCCGCGGGCACGGGGGCGCCGGGGCCGCGCTGGTCCTGGGGCTCGGGCTTGCGCATGCCCTGCTGCTGCTGGCTCTGCGCGGCGGCACGCGTGGCGGCGGCCAGCTTGGCGCGCAGGTCCTCGTTCTCGCGCAGCAGGCGCGTCAGTTCGGACTCGACCTCGTCGAGGAAGGCATCGACCTCGTCCTCGTCATAGCCTTCTCGGAGGCGGACGGTCGTGAACTGCTTGTTCCGCACGTCCTCGGGAGTCAGCGGCATGTCTTCTTCACCTCTACGTAGTCGTCGGCAGTCGGCAAGACCGTATCGGGACCGTCCCCGCGCGTGCGGGGAAGCTCATCGTTCACACGCTTCTCGCAGCGGTGCTCACGAAGCTGATGAGGATGTAAACGATGATCATCAGAACGAAGAAGGACAGGTCGAGCGCCACGCCGCCGAGACGCAACGGCGGAATGAACCGCCGAAGGAGCTTGAGCGGTGGATCGGTGACAGTGTAGGTGGCCTCCAGAACGACCACCATCGCCTTGCCGGGTGTCCATGAACGTGCGAACTGGAACACGTAGTCCATGACCAGTCGGAAGATCAGCACGATCAGGAAGCACATCAGCACGACGTAGACCACCTGCAGCGCGATGCCCATCCCGTGCTTCCCTCTCCCCGTTTTCCGATCTGTTCCCGGTCCCGTATCTGACGGATCGGTCTAGCTTTGGTTGAAGAACCCGCCCTCCGCGATGCGGGCCTTGTCCTCCGCCGTGACATCGACGTTAGCAGGCGACAGCAGGAACACCTTCTGTGTCACGCGTTCAATGCTGCCGTGCAGACCGAACACGAGTCCGGCGGCGAAGTCCACGAGACGCTTCGCGTCCGTGTCGTCCATCTCCGTGAGATTCATGATCACCGGAGTGCCCTCACGGAAGTGTTCCCCGATGGTACGGGCCTCGTTGTAGGTCCGGGGGTGCAGTGTCGTGATGCGGTACGGCTCCCGCTCGGAGACGACCTTGGGCATGATCACGGGGGCGTTCTTCTCCAGGTTCGTGCGATCAGGTGTGATGGATGCCACGGGGGCAATTCGCGCAGGACGTCCGCTTTCCGCCGGAATTGGGATGGGTTCCCGCTGCGCCGGAGGCTGTACGGCTCGTACCGGTTCGTCCGATACGGGCGACTGGTGCACGGGCTGCTGTCGGCGATCCCGCTCCCGAGCCCGCTCCATCTCCGGCTCGGGCTCGAACTCGTCGTCGGGGTCGTACCCCGGGTTGTCGTACCGGTCGTCCTCCACGAGGCCGAGGTAGACCGCCATCTTGCGCATCGCGCCGGCCATTCTCCGAGTCCTCCGCTCTGTGGTGGATCGCCCTGTCGCAGGTGCCGCCGTGTCACGAATGTCACCAACTGCCCGCGATCCACGTGGTCTGCCCGCTCATCGGCGGGAATGACCATATTTTCTGCTGTGGTCCGACTTTCTTCGCGACGTTACCCGAGCCGGGGTCTCGCGCCGAGTACCGCAGTGCCGACGCGTACATGTGTCGCACCGGCCGCAACGGCCTGTTCCAGGTCTGCGCTCATCCCGGCCGACACCATCGTGGCAGTCGGATGGTCCGCGCGCAGCTGGGATGACAATTCCACCAGCCGCTCGAAGGCGGCCTGTTCGCGTCCCGCGTAGTGGCCGGACAGCGGTGCGACGGTCATCAGTCCGTCGATCCTCAGCCCCGGCGCCCCGGCGACGAGGTCCGCCAACTCCGCGAGCTGCTCGGGCGAGGCACCGCCCCGACTCCCCCGCTCACCCGACTCGGCGTCGAGGGCGATCTGGACGAGACAGCCGATCTCGCGTCCGGCGCCCGTCGCGGCCGCCGAGAGGGCGGTCACGAGCCGGGCCCGGTCGACCGACTGCACCACGTGCGCGTACCGCGCCACGGAACGGACCTTGTTGGTCTGCAGTTGACCGACGAAGTGCCAGCTGAGCGGCAGATCCACGCAGGCCGCGGCCTTGGGGGCGGCGTCCTGGTCACGGTTCTCCGCAACGTGGCGGACGCCCAGCTCCGCCAGCAGGCGCACGTCGCTCGCGGGGTAGGTCTTGGTGACCACGATGAGGGTCACCTCCTCGCGCCGGCGGCCCGCCGCCGCACAGGCGGACGCGATGCGCTCCTCCACCCGCGCCAGGTTCTCGGCGAGCTCCGACTTACGATCCGTCATTCTTCTTTTCCCCCGGGGGTCCGGGGGTCTCCCCCCGGGAAAGCTCCGTCAACCAGACATAACCCGCAAGTCGCCCGGTCACCCGGTCACGGCGGTACGAGAAGTGGTCCCGCGACTCCAGTGTGCAGACCGGGGAACGGCCGCCGTTCACCACCCCCGCCTCCGCGAGCTGGGCGTGCACCCCCGCGACCACGTCCACCGCCGGCGTTCCCCAACTGGTCTCGGCCCGGGCGGCGGGCACCGCCTCGGCCACCGCCTCCCGCATCTGGGCCGGCACCTCGTAACAGCGCCCGCAGACCGCAGGTCCGGTGCGGGCGACGATCCGCCCGGGCTCGGCGCCGAGGGAGACCATCGCCTCCACCGCCGCCGGCACCACCCCGGCGACCAGTCCGGGCCGTCCGGCATGGGCGGCCGCGACGACTCCGGCGACGGGGTCCGCCAGCAGGACCGGCGTGCAGTCGGCGGTGAGCACGGCGAGGGCGAGCCCCCGACGGGCGGTCACCACCGCGTCCACGGCCGGAATACCGGCGTCTCCCCAGGGGCCGTCGACCACCGCCACGTCCCGGCCGTGGACCTGGTTCATCCAGACCACCCGGTCCGGGTCGAGGCCCAGCGACCGCGCCGCCAGGGCCCGGTTCGCGAGAACGGCGGCCGGGTCGTCGCCGACCGCGCCGCCGAGGTTGAGCTCTTCGTACGGAACGGCGCTCACTCCGCCCCACCGGTCGGTGAAGGCGAAGTGGGCGCCGCCCACGTGGTGCTGCTCGGGTGTCACTTCAAGAAGTCCGGGACATCCAGTTCCTCGGCCGGGCTGTCCTGGTACGGCCGGGCCGTGGGGACCTGCGGCGCGGGGGCTTGGACCTCGACCGGGGCGGGCTCGGCGGGGGCCGGGGGCTCCTCGCGCGGCGGGACCGTACCGAGTCCACCGAAGGCCGGGCGGACCGGCTCGGGGGCGCGGACCGGGGCCGGGGCGGGCTCTTCCCGCTTGGTGGACGCGGCGCCGATGACGTTGTCCCGGCGGGCCGGGGGCTGTCCGCCGTCGAACCCGGCCGCGATGACGGTGACCCGTACCTCGTCGCCGAGCGCGTCGTCGATGACAGCACCGAAGATGATGTTCGCCTCGGGGTGCGCGGCCTCGCTCACCAGCTGCGCGGCCTCGTTGATCTCGAAGAGACCGAGGTCGGAGCCGCCGGAGATGGAGAGCAGCACGCCGCGGGCGCCGTCGATGGACGCCTCCAGCAGCGGGGAGGAGATCGCCATCTCGGCCGCGGCCACCGCGCGGTCGTCGCCGCGGGCCGAGCCGATGCCCATCAGGGCCGAGCCCGCCTCGGACATCACGGACTTGACGTCGGCGAAGTCGAGGTTGATCAGACCCGGGGTGGTGATGAGGTCGGTGATGCCCTGGACGCCCGAGAGCAGGACCTGGTCCGCCGACTTGAAGGCGTCCAGGACGCTGACCTGGCGGTCCGAGATGGACAGCAGGCGGTCGTTGGGGATGACGATGAGGGTGTCGACCTCTTCGCGGAGTTCGGCGATGCCGTCCTCCGCCTGGTTCGCGCGACGCCGGCCCTCGAAGGTGAACGGCCGGGTGACCACACCGATCGTCAGGGCGCCCAGCGAGCGCGCGATGTTGGCGACGACGGGCGCGCCGCCGGTGCCGGTGCCGCCGCCCTCACCGGCGGTGACGAAGACCATGTCGGCCCCCTTGAGGACCTCCTCGATCTCCTCGCGGTGGTCCTCTGCCGCCTTGCGACCAACGGCCGGGTTCGCTCCGGCGCCGAGGCCCCGGGTGAGTTCACGGCCGACGTCGAGCTTGACGTCGGCGTCGCTCATCAACAGCGCTTGGGCGTCGGTGTTGATGGCGATGAACTCGACGCCCTTGAGACCGACCTCGATCATTCGGTTGATGGCATTGACACCACCGCCGCCGACACCGATGACCTTGATGACTGCGAGGTAGTTCTGCGGTGCTGCCACGTCGAAGGCCTCTCGCCTCGAGTTACGTGTCGCCGCCTCGCGGGCCTGCGTTGCGACGACTGATGCCGAAATAGGGACGGTCCGAACGCGCCGACCCGAACCCTCACCCTGAAGTTTAGGGTTAGGGGTGTGTCTGTTCCTTGGACTCTTCCGAACAGGACACTAAGTCGACAAGTAGCGCGTGTTCAACGAACACGCCGAACCTCCCGTTTTTCTTTTCACCCTATGTGATCACCCGTATCGCTGGCCAACCAGGGTGCGCCGCTGTTCGACCTGACGTCAACTCCCGGCCGCCGCAGGGGCGGTGGGGACGCTCACGTCGAAGTGGACGGCCTTCGGAGCGGCTTTCAGCAAAGCGGTCAGTGCGCGCCCCTTCGCGTCGCTCTGTTCGCCGCTGCCCCACCGCACGGACCGGCCCCCGGCCAGCTCCAGCACGATCGAATCGTAGGAACCCACCGTGACCTGCACGGTTTCCCTGGCGATCGGCGCCGGGAGGGATCCGGCGACCAGCACGGCCTCGTGCAGCAGCCGCTCTTCGTCGAAGCGGCGGGCGCTCGGGGAGCCCGCCGCGTTCAATTCGAGGACCGGAACACCCCCGGGTGCTTTCGGAACCGTGTCGAAGCGCACACCCGATGCGTCCACTTCCACGAAGTTGACGTCCTTTTTGATGAGCAGGACCGGTTTGCGTTCGGTCACCTTCAGTCCGATTCCGTGCGGCCAGGCCCGCACCGCATCGACCGATTCGATGCGGGGCAGACGCCCCCGGACACGGCTCTCG
Source organism: Streptomyces sp. NPDC058880 (assembly GCF_042742535.1). Taxonomy (NCBI): domain Bacteria; kingdom Bacillati; phylum Actinomycetota; class Actinomycetes; order Kitasatosporales; family Streptomycetaceae; genus Streptomyces; species Streptomyces sp. NPDC058880. The sequence continues at coordinate 83,768 of NZ_JBHYMC010000026.1, read as the reverse complement.
ATCTCGTCCGTGTCGACGCTCACGAGGGGGGCGCCGACCGGGACGGCCGCGGCGGCGAGCACCTGCTCGGAGGTGAGGACCTCCGTGCCGGTGGCGGTGACCCTCTCGACACGGAGCCAGGAGGACCCGTAGAGGACCCAGGTGCCACCGGAGACGAGGAGGACCGCGGCGGCCAGGGACGCCAGCACAGGACCCCGGCGCAGGTGTCTGCCGGGGCCCCGTGGGGCGGCCTTCTTCGCGGCCTTCGCGAACTTCGGGGGCTTGGGGGGCTTCGGAGGCTTCGGGGACCTGGGAGAGCCGGCGCCCTTGCGGGGCGACCGGCCGGGCCCGTCGGAAGACGGTGTTCCGCGCTGTGCGGTCGTCGCTCCGGCCACTCCTGTGCCTCCTGCGTCCGTGTGCTCCCGCGTCAGCGGGCTCGGTGGGCTGCGATCGCCTCGTACACCATGCCGACCAGCAGCTCGTCGGCATCCCTGCGGCCGAACTCACCGGCGGCGCGGGACATCTCGTACAGGCGGTGCGGATCGGACAGCACCGGGAGGACCTCGCCGAGCACCCAGTCGGGCGTCAGCTCCGCGTCGTCCACGAGCAGGCCGCCGCCGGCCTTGACCACCGGCTGGGCGTTGAGCCGCTGTTCGCCGTTGCCGATCGGCAGCGGGACGTAGGCGGCGGGCAGCCCGACGGCGGACAGCTCGGCGACGGTCATCGCTCCCGCACGACACAGCATCATGTCGGCTGCGGCGTACGCGAGATCCATCCGGTCCAGGTACGGTACCGGCACATAGGGCGGCATCCCGGGCATGTTGTCGACACGCGGCAGTTCGTTCTTCGGCCCGACGGCGTGCAGGATCTGCACGCCGGAGCGCTGGAGGGTCGGAGCGACCTGCTGGATCGCCTCGTTGAGGCGCCGGGCGCCCTGCGAGCCGCCGGAAACCAGCAGGGTGGGCAGGTTGGGGTCCAGGCCGAAGGCGGCGCGCGCCTCGGGTCGTACGGCAGCCCGGTCGAGGGTGGAGATGGAGCGGCGGAGCGGGATGCCCACGTAGCGGGCGCCGCGCAGCTTGCTGTCGGGCGTGGAGACGGCGACGGCGTGCGCGTAGCGGGAGCCGATCTTGTTGGCCAGCCCGGGCCGGGCGTTGGCCTCGTGGACGATGATCGGCACGCCGAGCCGCTTGGCCGCGAGGTAGCCGGGCAGAGCCACGTAGCCGCCGAAGCCGACGACGCAGTCGGCCTTGGTGCGCAGGAGGATCTCCTCCGCGGCCTTGATGGTGCCGCGCAGCCGTCCGGGGACGGTGATCAGCTCGGGCGTGGGCTTGCGGGGCAGCGGCACGGCGGGGATCAGCCCGAGTTCGTAGCCGCGCTCCGGCACCAGGCGGGTCTCCAGTCCGCGCTCGGTCCCCAGGGCGGTGATGCCCACTGAAGGGTCCTGCCTGCGCAGGGCGTCCGCGAGGGCGAGCGCCGGCTCGATGTGGCCGGCGGTCCCCCCACCGGCGAGTACGACATGCACCGAATTTCACCGCTCTCCGGACGGCCGCTTCTTGACGCGCCGTCTCATCGACTTCCATCTCACCCCGGTCCGCCTCCAGCCGTTCTTCGGCTGGCGCATCGCGAGGGCCGCGCGCGCGGCCGGCTCCTCCCGCGCGAAGGCGATGAGCAGTCCGACCGCGAACATGGTCGGCAGCAGGGCGGACCCGCCGTAGGAGAACAACGGGAGGGGGACTCCGGCGATCGGCAGCAGGCCGAGCACCGCACCGATGTTGATCACGGCCTGGGCCGTGATCCAGGTGGTCACGCCTCCCGCGGCAAACCGTACGAAGGAGTCCTCCGTGCGTCCGGCCACGCGGATACCCGCATAGCCTAGAGCCGCGAACAGGGCCAGCACCGACAGCGTCCCCGCCAGTCCCAGTTCCTCCCCCGTGATGGCGAAGATGAAGTCGGTGTGGGCTTCGGGTAGTTGACCCCATTTTTCCACGCTTGCACCCAAGCCGGAACCGAACCAGCCGCCCGACGCGAGGGCGTAGATGCCGTGTACGGCCTGCCAGCAAAGGTCGTTCTTGCCCGGTTCTGTCGCGCCGAGGCACTCCAGCCGGTCCATCCGGTGCGGGCTGGTCTTGATGAGCAGTGCGACGATCGCACCCGCGAAGGCCAGCACTCCGACGAACATCCGCGTCGGGGCGCCCGCGAGCCAGAGCAGACCGAACAGGATGGCGCCGAGGATCATCGCGGTGCCCATGTCCCCGCCCAGCATGATGAGCCCGAGCAGCAGGAAGGCCACCGGGACCAGCGGCACCAGCAGGTGCTTCCACTGGCTCAACAGGCCCCGGTCGCCCTTGCGGGCCAGCAGGTCGGCACCCCACAGGATCAGCGCCAGCTTGCCGAACTCACTGGGCTGCAGCATGAACGGGCCGCCGAGGGAGATCCAGTTCTGGTTGCCGTTGATCGACACCCCTATCCCGGGCACCTGGACCAGGACCATCAGGAAGAGCGTCCCGGCGAGCACCGGATACGACAGCGCCCGGTGCAGCTTCACCGGCATCCTGGTGGCGACCAGCAGCAGCACCGCGCCGATGAGGGCGGCCAGGAACTGCTTCTTGAAGAAGTACGCGTCGCCCAGGCCCAGCTGCAGGGCCTTGATCATGGAAGCGGAGTACACCATCACCAGACCGAGCACGGTGATGAGCAGGGAGCTGCCGAAGATCAGGTAATAGGCCGTGAGGGGGCGGTCCCACGCCTTGCGCAACTGCTGCTGCGTGTGCCGGAGACCGGCCAGCGGCCCGCGCCCGGCGGGCCGCCCGGGGCGCCCCGGGCGCTTCACGCTCATGCCGGGGCGCTTGCGGCCCTGTGCCTTCACGGCGGACGGCCGCCGCCCCGGCAGCATCTGCTTGGCCGGCATCTGTGATCTTCCCCTCCACTCGTACGAGGCGAGCATCCGGCCGGAGGGAACCAGTCCCGGCGCCCCGGCCTAGGCCGTGTCCGCGGCGTTCTCGGCGCCCAGTTCGCGCACCGCGTCGGCGAATGCTTCACCGCGCTTGTTGTAGTTCGCGAACATGTCCATCGAGGCGCAGGCCGGTGCCAGCAGGACCGTGTCACCCGGCTCGGCGAGCGCGGCCGCCTCCCGGACCGCTGCGAGCATCGCCCCAGTGTCGGTCCGGTCGAGGTCGACGACCGGGACCTCGGGGGCGTGTCGCGCCAGTGCCTCGGCGATCAACGCCCGGTCGGCGCCGATCAGGACGGCACCGCGCATCCGCTCGGCCGACTTCTGCACGAGCTCGTCGAAGGTCGCCCCCTTGGCGAGGCCGCCGGCGATCCAGACGACCTTGTCGAAGGAGGCCAGGGAGGCCTCCGCCGCGTGGGTGTTGGTGGCCTTGGAGTCGTCGACATAGACGACCGAGGCGACCTCGTCCACCCGGGCGACCCGGTGGGCGTCCGGACGGAAGTCGCGCAGCCCGTCGCGGACCGCGCGCGGCTCCACTCCGAAGGCCCGGGCCAGGGCCGCGGCCGCGAGCGCGTTGGCGATGTTGTGCGGGGCCGGCGGGTTGACGTCCTTGACCTCGGCGAGCTCCTGGGCGTTCTTCTGGCGGTTCTCCACGAAGGCCCGGTCGACGAGGATGCCGTCGACGACGCCGAGCATGGAGGGGCCGGGGGCGCCGAGGGTGAAGCCGATCGCCCGGCATCCCTCCTCGACGTCGGCCTCGACGACCAGGTCCTCGGTGGCCTTGTCGGCCACGTTGTAGACACAAGCGACCGTGTTGCCCTCGTAGATGCGGCCCTTGTCGGCGGCGTACGCCTGCATCGAGCCGTGCCAGTCGAGGTGGTCGGGGGCCAGGTTGAGGACGGCCGCCGAGTGGACGCGCAGCGAGGGCGCCCAGTGCAGCTGGTAGCTGGAGAGCTCGACGGCGAGGACGTCGTAGCGCTGCTCGCCGAGCACCACGTCGATGATCGGGGTACCGATGTTGCCGACGGCGGCGGTGCGCAGTCCGGCGGCCTTCAAGATGGACGCCAGCATCTGCGTGGTGGTCGTCTTGCCGTTGGTCCCGGTGACGGCGAGCCATGCGGCGGGCTCGCCCGGGCCGGTGCCGACCCCTTCGCCGGCACCCTCGTCGGCGGCCCCGCGGGCGGCGCGGAGTTCCGCGCCGGCCTCGCGCAGTCGCCAGGCGACCTCGACGTCGCCGACGACGTCGACGCCCGCCTCGGCGGCGGCCAGGAAGAGCGGGCTGTGCGGCGGCCAACCGGGCGAGGTGACGACCAGTTCGGTGTCCTCGGGCAGGGTCTCGCCGGCGCGCGCGCCGTCGGGCAGGTGACCGAGGCGGACCTCGATGCCGAGTTCCGCGAGCTCGGCCGCCCTGGCCCGGTGCGCGTCGCCGTCGCCGTTGTCGACGACGGTGACGCGGGCACCCAGCCCGGCCAGTGCCCGGGCGGCGCTGATGCCGCTGACACCGAGGCCGGCCACGGTGATCCGGCCCGGCAGGCCGAACCGGCCCAGGGCGTCGGGGCCGAGCAGGCCGGCCAGGTCGGAGGCGCTCACTTGTCGGCTGCCCATCCCGCGTAGAAGAGACCGAGACCCACGATCACGCACATGCCCTGGATGATCCAGAAACGGACCACGACGAGGACCTCGGACCAGCCCTTGAGTTCGAAGTGGTGCTGCAGCGGAGCCATCCGGAAGACGCGCTTGCCGGTCAGCTTGAAGGAGCCGACCTGGATGACGACCGACATCGTGATGAGCACGAAGAGGCCGCCGAGGAGCGCCATCAGGAACTCCGTGCGGGAGCAGATGGCCAGACCCGCGAGCGCGCCGCCGAGGGCCAGCGAACCGGTGTCACCCATGAAGATCTTCGCGGGCGAGGTGTTCCACCACAGGAAGCCGAAGCAGGCGCCCATCAGTGCGGAGGCGACCACCGCGAGGTCGAGCGGGTCGCGCACCTCGAAGCAGGCGTTCGGGTTCGTGAGGTCGGCCGCCATCGCGCACGACTCCTGGAACTGCCATACGCCGATGAAGGTGTAGGCGCCGAAGACCATCACTGCGGCGCCGGTGGCCAGGCCGTCCAGGCCGTCGGTGAGGTTCACGCCGTTGGACATGGCCAGGATCATGAACAGCGCCCAGACCACGAAGAGCACCGGGCCGATCGACCAGCCGAAGTCCGTGACGAACGACAGCTTGGTGGAGGCCGGGGTGAGTCCGCGCGAGTCCTTGAACTGGAGTGCGAGCACTGCGAAGGCGATGCCGACGATGAGTTGGCCGGCCATCTTGGCTTTGGCCCGCAGACCCAGCGAACGCCGCTTGACGATCTTGATGTAGTCGTCGAGGTACCCGACGAGGCCCATGCCGGCCATCAGGAACAGGACGAGCAGGCCCGAGAAGCTCGGCTCCTCACCGGTGATGACCTTCGTCAGCGCGTACGCGACGAGCGTGGCCAGGATGAAGGAGATGCCGCCCATGGTGGGCGTTCCCTTCTTCCCGGCGTGGCCGCGCGGACCGTCGTCGCGGATGAACTGGCCGTAACCCTTGCGGGCCAGCAGCTTGATCAGCAGCGGCGTGCCGATGACGGTCAGGAACATGCCGATGACACCGGCGAACAGGATCTGCCTCATCGGCCGGCGACCTCGCCCTCGACAGTGCCCTCAAGCAGGGCCTGCGCCACCCGCTCCAGACCGGCCGACCTGGAAGCCTTCACCAGCACGACGTCACCCGGGCGCAGTTCACTGCGCAACAGGTCGACCGCCGCCTGCGCGTCGGACACGAGCACCGACTCCTCACCCCACGAACCCTCGTTATATGCGCCCAGTTGCAGCCAGGAGGCTTCCCTGCCCCCGACCGCGACGAGCTTGCTCACGTTGAGCCGGACGACAAGTCGTCCGACCGCGTCGTGCTCGGCGAGAGCGTCGTCTCCGAGCTCGGCCATCGGGCCGAGCACCGCCCACGTGCGCCCCCCCTTCGCCCTGCCGGCACCGCCCATCGCGGCGAGCGCGCGCAGTGCGGCCCGCATGGACTCCGGGTTCGCGTTGTAGGCGTCGTTGACGATCGTCACACCGTCCGCCCGCTCGGTGACCTCCATCCGCCACCGGGACAGCGTGCCCGCCCCGGAGAGCGCGGTGGCGATCTCCTTGACGGACATGCCCAGTACATGGGCGACGGCGGCCGCGGCGAGCGCGTTCGACACGTGGTGCTCACCGTACAGCCGCAAGGTCACGTCGCTGCACCCGGTCGGTGTGTGCAGTGTGAAGGAAGGCTGTCCGGTGTCCGTCATCCGGACGTCGGTGGCCCGGATTTCGGCGTCGTCGGCCTCTCCGAACAGCACGGTGCGCGCCTTCGTGCGCGCGGCCATGGCACGAACGAGCAGGTCATCGGCGTTGAGGACGGCGACGCCGCCCTCCGCCTCGGCCGGCAGGGCCTCGACGAGCTCGCCCTTGGCCTGAGCGATCTGCTCCCGGCCGCCGAACTCGCCGATGTGCGCCGTGCCGACGTTGAGCACCAGGCCGATCCGAGGAGGCGTCAGTCCGGTGAGGTACCGGATGTGGCCGATGCCGCGAGCGCCCATCTCCAGGACGAGGTGCTGGGTGTCCTCGGTGACGCGCAGCGTCGTGATCGGCAGGCCGATCTCGTTGTTGAGGTTCCCGGGGGTCCACACGGTGGGCGCGTGCTGCTGGAGCACCTGCGCGATGAGGTCCTTGGTGGAGGTCTTTCCCGCGGACCCGGTGAGGGCCACGACATCGGTGCCCAGGCGGGCTACGACGGCACGGGCGAGGGCCCCGAGGGCGGCCACCACGTCGGGGACGACGATCGCCGGGACACCCACCGGCCGGGTCGCGAGGACGCCCACGGCGCCGGCGGCGAGTGCGCCCTCGGCGTAGTCATGGCCGTCGACCCGCTCGCCGACGAAGGCCGCGAACAGGCTGCCCTGCCGGACCTCTCGGGAGTCGTAGACCACCGGACCGGTGACCCTGACGGACGGATCCGGTATGTCGTGGGGCCGCCCGCCGGTGATGTCGGCGATCTCGGCGAGGGAAAGGGCGATCACTGGTTCACCTCGGCCTGTCGGACCTGGGTCGTTCGATCGAGCACGCGTTGGCGTTCGATCGCGGCGCGGAGCACCGTGCGGTCGTCGAAGGGCCGGACGACCCCCGCGGTGTCCTGGCCCTGCTCGTGGCCCTTGCCGGCCACCAGCACGGTGTCGCCGGGCTCGGCGCGCGCGACGGCGGCGGCGATGGCCGCCGCACGGTCGGCGTCAACGAGGACGGTGCCGCGCTCTGCGGGCGGTACGGACACGGCTCCCCCGAACATCGCGGCGAGGATCGCGAGCGGGTCCTCGGAACGCGGGTTGTCGGAGGTCAGGACGGCCACGTCGGCGAACCGGGCGGCCGCGGCGCCCATCGGGGCGCGCTTGGTGGTGTCGCGGTCGCCGCCGCAGCCCAGCACGATGTGCAGCCTGCCGGTGGTGACTTCGCGCAGGGCGCGCAGGACCGACTCCACGGCGTCCGTCTTGTGCGCGTAGTCGACGACGGCGAGGTACGGCTGTCCCGCGTCCACCCGCTCCAGCCGGCCCGGGACTCCGGGGACCGCGGCGACGCCGTCGGCGGCCGTCTGCGGGTCGAGGCCGGCCGCGGCCAGCGTGACGATCGCGGCGACGGTGTTGGCGACGTTGAACGGGCCCGGCAGCGGGGCCTTGGCGCGCACGCGCTGCCCCTCGGGGCCGACCAGCGTGAGCGTGGAGTCCATGTGGCCGGTGACGACGTCCTCGGCGCGCCAGTCGGCGGCCGGGTCGCCCGCGACCGAGAAGGTGACGACCGGGACGGTGGCCTCCTTGGCGAGGCGGCGGCCGTACTCGTCGTCGAGGTTGACCACGCCCAGGCGGGACCGGCGGGGGGTGAAGAGCCCCGCCTTCGCCTGGAAGTAGTCCTCCATGTCGGTGTGGAACTCCATGTGCTCGGGGCTCAGGTTGTTGAAGACGGCGACGTCGAAGACGCAGCCGTCGACGCGGCCGAGTACCAGGGCGTGGCTGGAGACCTCCATGGCCACTGCCTCGACGCCGCGTTCGCGCATGACCGCGAAGAGCGCCTGGAGGTCGGTGGCTTCGGGGGTGGTCCGCTCGGACTTGATGCGCTCGTCTCCGATGCGCATCTCGACCGTGCCGACCAGTCCGGTGCTGCGGCCCGCCGCGCGCAGGCCGCCCTCGACGAGGTACGCCGTGGTGGTCTTGCCGGAGGTACCGGTGATGCCGATCCGGAGGAGGTCCTCGCCGGGGTGACCGTAGATCGCGGCGGCGAGCTCGCCCATCCGGCCGCGCGGATCGGCGACGACCAGCACCGGCAGGCCGGTGGCCGCGGCGCGCTCGGCGCCGGCGGGGTCGGTCAGCACGGCGGCGGCACCGAGGCCGGCGGCCTGCGCAGCGAAGTCGGCACCGTGGGTCCGGGCTCCCTGCAGGGCCGCGTACAGGTCTCCGGGGCGGATCGCACGGGAGTCGTGCGTGATCCCGGTGATCTGCGCAGCGCCTGGCGACGGGATGCCCAGCAGCGCGGCCAACTCGCCCAGCGGGCTCGGAGCGGCGGACGCGGGCCTGGGCGCTCCCGGCGGCGCTGCCGGGGCGTCTTGCTGGGTGGTTCTGGGCTGATCAGCGTGGGGCACGGCGGTGAGCGTACCGGGCTCGGCGGCCGGGCCGCGAAGCGAGGGGCCGGGCTCTGCTCCGACGGCCGGTCGGTTCCCGGGTTTCGGGGTGATCGTTGTCACTGATGGTGCCTCACGCTTTTCTGGCGGGCAGGCCGCGGCCGTGGGTCACTGGCCGGTCTGCGGGGCGGGCTGCGGAGCGGGCTGCTGGGCGGGCTGCGGGCCGGGCTCATAGGTGACCGGGAGCCCTGCGGGGGCGGTGCCGGTGGGGGCGACCTGGAGGGTCTTGAGGGCGAACTCCATGACCTTCTTGTAGATGGGGCCGCAGATCTGGCCGCCGAAGTAGCTGCCCTTCGTGGGGTTCTGGATCGCGCAGTAGACGGTGATGCGCGGATTGTCCGCCGGAGCGAAACCGGCGAAGGAGGCGGTGTAGCCCTTGTAGCGGCCGGTGGCCGGATCCACCCGGTTGGACGTGCCGGTCTTGCCGCCGACCCGGTAGCCCGGGATCTTCGCCTTGGTTCCGGTGCCCTCCTGGTCGTCGACGACGGATTCGAGCATCTCTGCGAGGGTCTTCGCGGTCTCCTTGCTGATCACACGGTTCTGCTCGGGCGCCGGGGCCGGGGTGAAGCGGCCGTCGGGGCCCTTGGTGCCGCGGACCAGCGTCGGTGCGATGCGGACCCCGCCGTTGGCGATGGTCGAGTACACGGAGGCCGCCTGCATGGCGTTGAGGGAGAGTCCCTGGCCGAAAGGGATCGTGTACTGCTGCGAGGTGGACCAGTCCTGGGGATCGGCGAGGATGCCGCGGGACTCGCCCGGGTAGTTCAGGCCGGTGGGCCGGCCGATGCCGAAGTCGGTCAGGTAGGAGTGCAGGACCCGGTTGGCATCGGGCTGGGTGGGACCGAGCTGGCCCGTGGCCAGGATGGTGCCGATGTTGGAGGACTTGGCGAGGACCCCGTTGAGGGTCAGGTACCAGGTCGGGTGGTCGACGTCGTCCTTGAACAGCCGGTCGCCGCGGTGCAGGCGGTTGGGGACCTCGACGCGGGTGTCGGGGGTCGCCTTCTTCTCCTCCAGCACGGCGGCCATCGACATCACCTTGGCGGTGGAGCCGGGCTCGTAGACGTCCTGGAGGGCGGCGTTGCCCATGGCGGCGGAGCTGGCCCGGGTCAGGTCGTTGGGGTCGAAGCCCGGGGCGTTGGCCATGGCCAGCACCTCGCCGGTGCGGGTGTCCTGGACGATGACGTAGCCGCGGTCGGCCTCGGACTTCTGGACCTGCTCGGCGATGGCGCTCTGCGCCGCCCACTGGATGTCCCGGTCGATGGTCAGCTCGATGTCGTCGCCGGGCACGGCGGGCTTCTCGCTGGAGCCGGCGGTGGGCACCTTGCGGCCGCCGGACTGGGCGTAGGTGATCTCCCCGTCCCTGCCGGCCAGCTTCTTGTCGAGGGCGGACTCCAGCCCGCCGGCGCCCTTGCCCTCGGCGTTGACGTAGCCCAGTATCCCGGCGGCGAGGTCCCCGCCCGGATACACGCGCTTGCTGCTGTCCTCCTTGAACACCCCGGCCAGGACGTTGGCGCCGGGGGCGTTGTTCTTCTTGTCCGCGGACGCCTTCTCCGAGAAGACCCGCTTGAGGTCCTTGATCTGGTTCCAGACCTGCGGGGTCTGGCGCTGGGCGAGGACCACGTACCGGCTGTTCCTGGTGCTGAGCTTGTCCGCGAGCTCCTTGGCGTCCTTGCCGAGGATGGGCGCGAGGAGGGCCGCGGCCTGCTCGGGGGCGTCGGGGGCCTTGCTGTCCTGCGGGGTGAACATCTTCGGGTCGGCGGTGATGTCGTACGCGTCGACGCTGGTGGCGAGGGCGACGCCCCTGCGGTCGGTGATCTCGCCGCGCTCGGCGGCCAGTTTGACCTTGGTGTAGCGGTTCTTGGAGGCCGCGGCGGAGAACGCCGGGGCGTCGACGGCCTGCACCTGGAGCAGCCGTACGACGAAGGCGAGCATGACGAGGGTCAGGCCGACGCCGACCAGGCGCAGCCGGGGCCGGGGGCTGCCGAGCCGGATGGTGTGCGGCGTGCGGGGGCCGGCGGGGCGGCGGGTCGCCGGACGCGAGGCCGGGCGGGCGGTGGACCGGGCCCGGTCGCCGGGCCGCGACGGCCTGGCCGGGCCGGGCACCCGCCGCCGCGGCGGCTCCGGCGGGCTCACCCGGCCACCGTCCGCGCCTCGAACGCCGGCGCTGCCGGTTCAGACGGGATCCGCGTCACGACGTCACCTTCCAGGGGTCTGGCTGGGCTGCGGGTTGCCGGTGGGGGCGGGCTGGGCCGGGGAGGCGGCGGGGGCCGGGGACGGGCCCGGTCCGGTCGGCGCGGCCGGCACGTTCGGCGCGGTCGTAGGCGCCGCCGTGGGCGTGGGCGTGGGCGTCGGTGAGGGCGGCGCCTCGGCCACCGAGACGCTGCCGGAGACCTTCCCGTCCGGGCCGATGAAGACGGGGCTGCCGCCGGGTACCAGGCCCAGCTCCCGGGCGCGGCGCTGGAGGGCGTCGGGGGCCGAGTAGGCGTCCACGTCGCGCTGGAGGGCCTGCTCCTCGTCGGTGAGGGCGGTGGTCTCCTTCTTCAGCCGGCTCAGCTGGAAGGAGCCCTCGTTGAGCGCCGAGTTCAGCAGCAGCAGGCTGATCAGGCCGCCCGCGAGCAGGGCCACGACCAGCAGGACGAACGGCATCCGCGCCGCCTGCCCGCCGGGTCGCGGCCGGGCCGGGCGGGCGCCGAGGGCCCGCCCGATGCGGGCCGCCTGGCCGCGGGTCAGCGTGGCGACCTTCCCGGCCCTGCTCACAGTCGCGCCTCCCGGATGCGCTCGACCCCCCGGAACCTCGCCGGGGCGGCCCGCCGGTTCTCGGCGATCTCCTCCTCGGTCGGCAGCTCCGCGCCGCGGGTGAGCAGTTTGAGCTTCGGCTGGTACTTCTCCGGCACCACCGGCAGCCCGGGCGGGGCGGTGGAGGCCGCTCCCGCCGAGAAGACCTGCTTGACCAGGCGGTCCTCCAGGGAGTGGTACGAGAGCACCGCGATCCGGCCGCCGACCGCGATGCGGTCCACCGCCGCCGGGATGGCCCGCTCCAGGCCGGAGAGCTCGCCGTTGACCTCGATCCGCAGTGCCTGGAAGGTGCGCTTGGCCGGATTGCCGCCGGTCCGCTTGGCGGCCTGGGGCAGGGCGTCGCGGATGAGCTCGACCAGCCGGGCGCTGTTGCTGAAGGGGGCCTTCTCGCGCTCGCGGACGATCGCGGACACGATCCGCTTGGCCTGCTTCTCCTCCCCGTACTGGCGCAGGATCCGCACAAGCTCGCCCGGCGCGTAGGTGTTGAGGACCTCGGCGGCGCTGATGCCCGTCGTCTGGTCCATGCGCATGTCCAGCGGGGCGTCCTGCGCGTACGCGAACCCGCGGTCGGCCTCGTCCAGCTGCATGGAGGAGACGCCGAGGTCGAACAGGATGCCCTGGACCGCCGGGAGGCCCAGGCCGTCGAGCACCTCGGCGAGGTCCGCGTAGATCGCGTGTACGAGGGTGGCGCGGTCACCGAAGGGGGCGAGCCGCTCGCCGGAGAGCCGCAGGGCCTCCTTGTCGCGGTCGAGGCCGATCAGGCGGGCCTCGGGGAACCGGGTCAGCAGGGCCTCGCTGTGGCCGCCGAGGCCGAGGGTGCAGTCGACGACGACGGCCCCCGGCCTCTCCAGCGCCGGGGCCAACAGGTCCAGGCACCGCTGGAGCATCACCGGGACATGTCGGGACTCGCTAGTCAAAGCGCCCTCTCAGATAACGGCGCGGCAGGTGTACGCACCGCCCGCTCCCCCGGCCGGTGAGCGGAAGAGGGCCGGGCCGGACGTACGCGCCGCGCACGCGGAGTCTTCATCGGTGGCCGGGAGGCCGGTCAGGGCCGGGCTCCGGCCGGTTCGCGTCACTTTAGTGCAACGGTCGCCGCGGTCAACGAACCGGCCCGCGCGCCGTACGCGCCCTCTCGGACCGAAGCCGCCCGGGCCGGCGAACCACCCGGACGGCCGCCCCCCGCCCACCCCTGTGGGTTAGCTCACACAAGCCCCGTTGACGTTCTTTGTCCGCCCTCACCACCGGACTGCGCCGCCCGTGACCACTAACGTCGTACCCATGACGACTTCCGCATCCCTGCCTGCAGACTCCGCACCCGAGGCATCCGTCGGCGGATCCGTCACCGACCGGCTGGTCGAGGCGAACCAGCGCTACGCGGCCACGTTCGCCGATCCGGGCATGGATGCCCGCCCGGTCCTCCACGTCGCCATCGTGGCCTGCATGGACGCCCGCCTCGACCTGCACGCCGCACTCGGCCTGGAGCTCGGCGACTGCCACACCATCCGCAACGCGGGCGGCGTGGTCACCGACGACACCATCCGCTCCCTCACCATCAGCCAGCGGGCCCTCGGCACGCGCACGGTGATACTGATCCACCACACCGGCTGCGGCCTGGAACGTCTGACCGAGGACTTCCGCCACGAGCTGGAGGACGAGGTCGGCCAGCGTCCCGCCTGGGCCGTCGAAGCATTCCGCGACGTCGACCAGGACGTCCGCCAGTCCATGCAGCGCGTCCGCACGAACCCCTTCCTGCCCCACAAGGACGATGTGCGAGGCTTCGTCTTCGACGTGCACACCGGGCTCCTCCGGGAGATCGATCCCAGCTCCTGAGTGACACAGGGCCGCAACGGCGTCAAGAATGCGGGGAGGCACCACCCGGAAGACCCCGGGTCCGGTGTCCGTGTTTCGGGGTGGGCCGGTCATGCGCGTAGAGCGTCGGCCCTGAGCAATGGGCCGAGGAGTACCAGGTGACGACGTACGACGACCGAGCGAGCCTCGCGGATCTGACCAGCACGGCGGAGCGGGTCCGCCAGTCGGTCGAGAGCGTGATCGAGGGCAAGCCCGAGGTCGTCCGCCTCGCGCTGACCGTGCTCCTCGCCGAGGGGCATCTGCTGATCGAGGACGTTCCGGGCGTCGGCAAGACGATGCTCGCGAAGACGCTGGCCAAGTCCATCGACTGTTCGGTGCAGCGCATCCAGTTCACGCCGGACCTGCTGCCCTCCGACATCACGGGCGTCAGCATCTACGACCAGCAGCGCCGCGAGTTCGAGTTCAAGCCCGGCGCGATCTTCGCGCAGATCGTCATCGGCGACGAGATCAACCGCGCCTCGCCGAAGACACAATCGGCACTGCTGGAGTCGATGGAGGAACGCCAGGTCACCATCGACGGCACCACCTACACGCTGCCGAGCCCCTTCATGGTCGTCGCCACCCAGAACCCGGTGGAGATGGACGGCACCTACCCGCTGCCCGAAGCCCAGCGCGACCGCTTCATGGCCCGCGTCTCCGTCGGCTACCCGAGCCCGGAAGCCGAACTCCAGATGCTCGACGTACACGGCGCGGTCAACCCCCTCGACGACCTCCAGGCCGCCGCGCACGCCCACGACATCGTCAAACTGATAGAGGCCGTGCGCGAGGTCTACGTCGCCGAGCCGGTCCGGCGCTACGTCGTCGACCTGGTCTCCGCCACCCGCAGCCACCCCGACCTGCGGCTGGGCGCCTCGCCCCGGGCCACCCTGCACCTCCTGCGCGCCGTAAAGGCCTCCGCCGCGCTCGCCGGCCGGGACTACGTCCTGCCCGACGACGTCCAGTCGCTGGCCGCGCCGGTCCTCGCGCACCGGTTGCTGCCCACCGCACAGGCGCAGTTGAACCGGCGCACCAGCGAGCAGGTCGTCGGCGAGATCCTGCAGCGCACCCCCGTCCCGGCCGCGCACACCCGCGGCGAGATGCCGCCCGGCGCCGGCGCCCGGAGCTTCTGATGGGTGCCGGTGCCCCCCGCGGCGCCGGCGGCCCGGGAGGCGGCGGGCTGCGCGCCTCGCTGTCCGGGCTGACCACCCGCGGCCGCTCCTTCGTGGCCGCCGGGGTCGCCGCGGCCGCCTGCGCCTACGTCCTCGGCCAGGGCGCGCTGCTGCGCGTCGGCCTGCTGCTCGCGCTCCTGCCGCTGATCTGCGTCTACGCCCTGCACCGCACCCGGCACCGGGTCTCCGGCAGCCGCCGGCTGACCCCCGGGCGGGTGCCCGCGGGAGCCGAGGCCCGGGTGCAGCTGCGCATGGACAACGTCTCCCGGCTACCCACCGGCCTGCTGATGCTCCAGGACCGGGTCCCGTACGTGTTGGGGCCGCGCCCGCGGTTCGTGCTGGACCGGGTCGAGCCCGGCGGCCGCCGTGAGGTGTCCTACCGGGTCCGCTCCGACCTGCGCGGCCGCTACCCCCTGGGCCCCCTCCAGCTGCGGCTGACCGACCCCTTCGGTCTGGTCGAGCTGACCCGCTCGTTCAGCACCTACGACACCCTCACCGTCATCCCGCGCACCGAACCCCTGCCGCCGGTCCGGCTGACCGGGGAGTCCAACGGCTACGGCGACGGCAGCCGCCGCTCCCTGGCCCTGGCCGGCGAGGACGACGTGATCCCGCGCGGCTACCGGCGCGGCGACGACCTGCGCCGCGTGCATTGGCGCTCCACCGCCCGCTACGGCGAGCTGATGGTCCGCCGCGAGGAACAGCCCCGGCGCATCAAGGCCACCGTCCTGCTCGACACCCGGCGCCTCGCCTTCGACGGCGCGGGTCCCGACTCCGCCTTCGAATGGGCCGTCTCCGCCGCCGCCTCCAGCCTCGTGCACGTCCTGGAGCAGGGCTTCTCGGCCCGGCTGCTGACCGACACCGGCGACGCCGTGCCCGGCCAGGGCGGCGGCGGGTTCTCCGCCGGCGGGCAGGAGTCCGCGGAGGCCGCCGGGCTGATGATGGACACCCTCGCCGTGGTCGGACACTCCGACGGCGCCGGGCTCTCCCGGGCCTACGACGCGGTGCGCGGCACCGACGGCTTCGGTGAGGGCGGCGGCGACGGGCTCCTCATCGCCTTCTTCGGCGACCTGGACGACGTACAGACCGAGCTGGCGGCGACCATGCGCCAGCGCACCTCGGGCGCGGTGGCCTTCGTGCTGGACACCGAGACCTGGGGCGGCAGGCCCGCGCCCGGGCACCACGTGGTCCCGCTCCAGGAGCGGCTGCGCAGGCTGCGCGACGCGGGCTGGACGGCTCTGGCCGCCACCCCGGGGGCGGCCTTCGGTGAACTGTGGCGGCAGATCGGGACCGCGCGCGTCGGTACCGGAACGAGCGGAGGCCGGCCATGAGCGGACGGGCGAAACTGACGGTGTTCGCGGCACTCGCGACGCTGCTCACCTCGTGGTCGCTGAGCCCGCTGGTGGAATCGCAGGCCTGGCTGCTCCAGGCCGCGCTGCTGCTGACCGTGCAGAGCGCGGTGGGAGCGGGGGCCCGGCGGGTGCCGCTGGCCCGGTCGCTGACCGTGGCAGCACAGCTGCTGGTGTCGCTGCTGCTGCTCGCTCTGCTCTTCGCCGGCAAGGTCGAGTCCGCCGGCAGCGGCCCGCTGGCCTATTTCGTGACGGACTTCGGCTCGCTGTTCGCCCAGGGCGTCCACGACGTGGGCGAGTACGCGATACCGGCCCCGCTGACGGACGGCATCCAGCTGCTGCTGGTGTCCGGGGTCCTGCTGATCGGCCTGCTGGTGGACCTGCTGGCGGTGACCGCGCGCACGGCCGCCGCGGCCGGACTGCCGCTGCTCGCGCTGTACTCGGTCGCCGCGGGCCTGTCGGGTGGCGGGGACGCCTCCTGGTTCGCCTTCCTGCTGGCGGGCTGCGGGTACCTGATGCTGCTGCTCTCCGAGGGCCGTGACCGGCTCGCCCAGTGGGGGCGGGTCTTCGGCTCGGCACCGCGCGGACGCGGAGCGGCCGACTCGGGCATCAGCAGCGGCGGCGTGCAGGCGACGGCCCCGGTGCGGTTCGGCCGGCGGATCGGCGCCCTGGCCCTGGGTGTGGCGCTGGTGGTGCCGGCGGCGCTGCCCGGCCTCGACGACGGTTTGCTGGGCGGTCCGAAGGACGGCGCCGGGTCGGGCGGCTCGGGCGGCACGATCTCGGCGGTCAACCCGCTGGTCTCCCTGCAGAGCAACCTCAACACGCAGGACAACCGCGTGATGCTCCGCTACCGGACGGACAGTCCGCAGCAGAGCGAGCAGTACCTGCGCATCATCGCCCTGGACGAGTTCAACGGCGCCAGGTGGGAGGCGTCCGGCCGGGCCCTGACCGACGTCCCGCAGCAGATGCCGCCCCCGCCCGGTCTCGCTGACGAGGTCCGCGTCGGCGCGAGCGAGGTGACCACGAACATCACGGCGTCGGACGGCTACGGCCAGCGCTACCTCCCCATGCCGTACCCGGCGACCGCGGTGGAGATCGGCGGGAAGTGGCGGTTCGAGCCGGTCGGCCGCACGCTGGTCGGCGACCAGCTGGGCCGGGACCGGTACCAGACCGTCCAGGGCGCCGAGTACCGGGTGCGCAGCCTGCTGCTGAAGCCGACCGCGCAGCAGCTCCAGGAGGCCCCGGCGCCGGACCCGGCGATACGGGAGGAGTACACGAAGACCCCGGACAGCCTCCCGGCGGTGGTCGCCGACACGGCCCGCCAGGTGACGCAGGGAGCGGAGGACGACTACTCGCGCGCGGTGAAGCTCCAGGACTTCTTCGCCGTGAGCGGTGGGTTCCGCTACGACACGCAGACCACCTCGGGGACGGGGCCCCAGGCCGTCGCCCGGTTCCTCGCCGACAAGGAGGGCTTCTGCATCCACTTCGCCTTCTCGATGGCGGCGATGTCCCGCACGCTGGGCATCCCGGCCCGGGTCGCGGTGGGCTTCACCCCCGGCACGAAGCAGTCGGACGGCATCGTGAACGTGTCGATGCGGGACGCGCACGCCTGGCCCGAGCTGTACTTCCAGGGCGTGGGCTGGACCCGATTCGAGCCGACCCCCCGGTCGGGCCTCAACGTGCCGGACTACTCCCGTGTCGAGGCCCCGGCGGCCCAGCCGTCCGCGCCGGCGCCGCTGCCCTCGCAGGGCGCGGCGCAGCCCGCGCCGGCACCCTCGGCGTCCGTCGAGTGTCCGCCGGTGCTGAAGAAGCTGGGCGAGTGCGGACCGACCGCCCCGCAGCAGAGCGCGGCCTCCGACGACGGGCCGGCGCTGACGGCGGTCCTCGGCTGGCTGGCGGTCGTCCTCGCGGTGTTGGGACTGCCCCTGCTGCCGTCGCTGTGGCGCCGCCGACTGCGGGCCCGCCGACTGGGAACCGGGGAGGTCCTGGCGGCCTGGCGTGAACTGGGGGACACCGCCTGGGACGTGGGCGTGGTCCCGGACGAGGCGCTGTCCCCGCGCCGGGCGGCGAGCCGGGTGGTGGATCTGGGCGGCCTGGATCCGGACGCCGCGGCGGCGGTGCACCGGGTGGCGGGCGCTGTGGAACGGGCTCTGTACGCGCCGCCGGGCGCGGAGGTCTCGTACCCGGGCCTGGCGGACGACGTACTGGCAGCACGGGCGGGCCTGCTGGCCGCGGCGGGTCGCCCGGCCCGGCTGCGCGCCCTGGTGCTGCCGCGCTCGGCGGCCCGGATCTCCTGGGCGGTCTCGGCCCGCCGGTCGGCCCTGGCCTCGACGGTCTCGGCCCGCCTGGCGTCCCTGCGCCTCCCGCTGTGGGTCCGCGGCGGGGGCGTGTTGCGCAAGTAGCGCCGTCCGCCCCGGGGCCGGGCGCGCGGCGTCGGGCCCGGCTCCTTGCAGCCCGTCAGGGGACGATCCCGGCGGAATCCGGAGCGTGCGGCGGGGCGGGGCGAGCGGGGCGGAGTTCCCGCGACGGCGCCGGACCCTGCCGAACCCGGGTACGCGAGAACGCGGCGAGGCCCGATCCCCCCGGGCCCCGCCGCGTCCGCGCCTTTCCCACCGGGTCCCCGTACCTCCGCCCGGTCGCGGACGGAGGTACCCGGTCCGCTCCGCAGCCCCGTGTCGGCGGCGCGGACCGGGGCTCCTGTCCGTGGCTCCCAGTCTGGCGTCCGCGCAGGTGGGAGCCCATCCGCATGCGTACTCATTTCCGCGCCTAGGTACGGATACTCAGCGGCAGCGGCGGGCCCCACCAGTTGTACGGGCTGCCGTGCCCGCGCGGCACCGCCGACCGGGGGGTGCCGGGCAGGTCAGCGGTTTCCGCTGACCCGCCCGCGCAGCAGCAGCGACAGGGCCGAGTGCACGTCGTCGAGGGACCGCTCCCGCTGGAAGGACTGCCAGTCCAGGGCGGCCACCAGCACCATGCCCACCAGTGCGGCCGCGGTGAGCTGCACGTCGATCTCGGGGCTGAGCTCCCCGCGCTCGACGCCCTCGCGCAGCACCTTCTCCACGACGGCCACCGCCTCCTGGCGGACCACCATCAGGGTGGACTGCCAGGTGCGGTTGGTCCGCCACAGCTCGGCGACGTACAGCTGGGTGAAGGCCGGGTAGCGGTCGATGAAGACCAGGCCCGCCCGGATCATCGCGTCGAGCGCCTCGACGCGGCTGCCGCCGGCTGCCTCGGTCTCCTCCGCCGCGGTGCGCAGCGAAGCCGTCAGCAGGCCGACGCCGTGCCGCAGCAACTCCTCGAACAGCTCGTTCTTACTGGCGAAGTTGTAGTAGACCGTGCCCTTCGCCACGCCCGCCCGCTCGGCGATCTCATCGACCGTGGTCGCGGAGAAGCCCTTCTCGGCTATCAGGGTGACGGCCGCTTCGTAGAGCTTCTGCCGGGTGGCCGCACGACGGCCCCCGCCGGTACCCGTACCGGTGCTGCTGCTGTCCATGGCGCTGATTGTCACAGGTCAACACATCCCTACAGGCTCAGTTCCGGGTGCAGTCGGTCCATGGTCCACACCTGCTTGCCGCGGGCGGCGAGCGCGGTGAGGGCGAGGGCACCGACCGTGAAGGCGATCAGGACCAGGCTGCCCTGCCAGACCGGGGTGAGGTCGCCGCCGGTGATGAGGCGGCGCAGGCTCTCCACGACGTACGACATCGGCAGGTAGGGGTGGACGGCGTTGAAGAAGTCCGGGCTGGTCTGGACGGGGTAGGTACCGCCCGCGGAGGTCAGCTGGAGCATCAGGACGGCGAGGACGAGGATCCGCCCCGCCGCGCCGAACTTGGCGTTGAGCCACTGGATGATCGCCGCGAAGCAGCCGGTGACCAGCAGCAGGAAGCCGATGGTGAGGGCCGGGTTGGCCATCTTGAGGCCGAGGTCCGGGGCCCAGCGCAGGACGGACATCAGCAGGGCGACCTGGGCGGCGCCGATGCCCATGACGGGCAGCCAGCCGGCCAGGGCGATCCGCCAGGGCGAGGCGCCCGCGGACAGGGCCCGCTTGTTCATCGGGGCGATCAGCATGTAGGCGACCATCGCGCCGACCCAGAGGGACAGCGGGATGAAGTAGGGCGCGAAGCCGGTGCCGTAGTTGGGCGCCTTGTGCAGGGACTGGTTGGCGAGCCTGATCGGGTCGGCCATGACCTCGGTGCGGGCGTCCCGCTGCTGCTGGTCGTAGTCGGGGATCTTGCCGACACCTTCGTGCAGGCCGCCGGCCAGCTCACCGGTGCCGTCGACGAGCTTGTACATGCCGCCGTCGAGGCGGTGGGCGCCGTCGCCGAGCCTGCCGACGCCGTCGCTGAGGGCGCCGGAGCCGGTGGTGGCGGAGCCGAGGCCGGTGTGCAGCTGGGACATACCGGTGGCGACCTTGTGGGCGCCGGTGTTGAGGGCGTTGACCTTGGCGACGGCCGCGTCGAGGTCGCTCGCGAGATGGGGGGCCTTGTCTGCGAGCTCGCGGGCCTTGCCCTCCAGGTCGGTCAGCTGGGTGCGGAGCTTGGCCACGTCCCCGCCGGCGCTCTTGGCCAGGGTGCTGACGTCGCCGCTGAGTTCGGCGGCCTCGGCCGCGTCGTCCCTGACCTTCTTCAGGTCGGGGCAGGAGGCGAGGTGCGGTTCGGCGCCGGGGGTGACGCAGTGCTTGGTGTAATAGGCGTCGGCGCCGCTGGAGGCCCGCTTGGCGACGGCCGCGGCGGCCGGGGCCTTCTCCACGAACGTGTCGAGGTGGTTGTTGACCACCTTCGCGCTGTCGGCGACCAGCTCGGCGGTGGCCGCGAGGCTCTTGGGGTCCTTGACGAAGGGGCGGGCCTTGTCGGCGGCACCGTTGACCCGGTCGGCGAGGACCTGGGTGCCGTTCGCGATGTCCCGCGTACCGGTCTCCAGCTTGGCGGCGGCCGCGTTGAGCTTCTTCAGGCCGCTGTTGAGCTCGCCGCTCTTCTCCCCGGCGGTGTCGAGGCCGTCGGCGAGTTCCTTGGCACCCTCCTGGGCCTTGCCCGCGCCGTCCTTGAGCCGGTCGGCGCCGTCGGCGGCCTCGGCGGTCTTGTCGTGCAGGTCGGAGAAGCTGACGAAGATCTTGTCGAGGAAACCGCGGGAGGCGTTGGCGGACGCCGCCGAGCGGACCTCGGAGAAGACGGAGCGGGAGATCGAGCCGACGACGTAGTTGTTGGCGTCGTTGGTGCGGACCTGGAGGGCTCCCGTGGCGGGGTCGTCGCCCGAGCTGGAGGCGATCTTCTCGCTGAAGTCGGCCGGCATGGTCAGGGTCAGGTAGTACGTACCGTCCTCCAGCCCCTTGGCCGCCTTCTCGGCGCTCACCTCCCGCCAGTCGAAGGTCCTGCTGTCACGGAGCTTCTTGGTGAGCTCACCGCCCGCGTCCAGGTGCTTGCCGTCGACGGTCGCACCCCGGTCGGAGTTGACGAGGGCGACGGGCACCTTGTCGAGGCGGCTGTAGGGGTCCCAGAAGGACCAGAGGTACAGGGCTCCGTAGAGCAGCGGCAGCAGGAGCAGAGCGACGAGGGCGGCCCGGGGCAGCTTCCCCCGCCCGAACCGCTTCAGCTCAAGCGCGGCCAGCTTCGGCGAGCGCATCGTCCGTCCCCTTCGTGTCGTCGTTGTCGTGGGCGGCCGTCTCGGCCTTCTCCACCTTGTCGGCCTTCTCGACCTTGTCGGCCTTCTCGACCTTGTCGGTGCCGGAGCCGGCGTCCGCGGCGGAGCCCTGCCTCGCGCCGGAGTCCTGTTCCGCGGCCGGTTCCGCCTGCGCCGTCGGCTCCGCGCGCCGGTCGGTCCCGGCACCGCCGTCCTCCCTCGGGGCGGTCCGCAGGACCACGGCGTCGGCGGGGGCCTCGCTGCACACGGCGAGGACGGTGGTCCCCCGGGCGGCGATCGAGCGCAGCATCGCCCAGACCTCGGTGCGTTCGGTGTCCGAGAGCTTCATGTCGAGGTCGTCGAGGGCCAGCAGCCTCGGCGAGCCGAGCAGGGCGATCGCAACGGACAGCCGGACGGCTTCCAGGCGTTCCAAGTCCCGGACGGTGGTGCGCTCCCCCTTGGGCAGCGTGGCCAGGTCCAGTCCGGCGGCGTCCAGGGCGGCCTCGATCCGGGTGGAGGCCGCGGCGCGGCGCTCGGCCCTGGGCCGCAGCAGGGAACGGATCGGGGCGTCGTAGTGGCGCTGGAGCAGAGCGCCCTCACGCAGCTGTTCGGCGACCGTGAGGGACTGGTCGAGGTCGTTGACCCCCGGGACCGGGCCGAGGGCGGCGATCCGGCGGACCGCGGCCATCTTCTTCGGCAGCCGGTGCCGGCCGATCTCGGCGTGACCCTCGGTGGGCTTCATCCGCCCGGTGAGGGCCAGGAGCAGGCAGGTGCGGCCACTGCCGGAGGGGCCTTCGACCGCGATGAGCGAGCCGGGCGCCGCGTCGATGCCGAGCCCCCGGAAGGCCCAGCCCCGCGGGCCCTTGAGTCCGAAGCCCTCGGCCTTGACGGCCGCGCCGTGCGGGCTGTCCACGCCGTCCCCCTTCTTTTTGAACTGACCGGTCAGTTCAAAACTATCACCCCGTCGCGCACCAGGCGTACAGGAGGGGGCAGTTGCTGTGCATTTGACGGAAAACATGCAGGTCAGGCTGATTGTCAGTGGGGCCCGTCACGATGGAGGCAACGCACCACGCATCGACAGGAGGTTCGTCATGGCCACACCGTCCCCGTCCCCTGTCCACCCCGTCCTGCGGAAGTCGGCGGCCCCGCCGGCCGCCCTCGACCTCCTCGCCAAGGCCCGCAGCGGCCTGGCCGAGGCCGCCCTGCTCACCCGACCCAACGAGCGCTACGCCACCGCCCACCTCTCCGCGCTGCGCACCGCCGCGGCCGTGCTCGCGGCGCGCGCTCGGCCCGAGCCGCCGCACCCGCGGCGGCGGCCCCGGATCCGCAGCGCGTGGGAGGTGCTGCCGGAGCTGGCACCGGAGCTCGCGGAGTGGAGTGCACTCTTCGCCTCCGGCGCCGCTCGCCGGGCCCGGGCGGAGGCGGGGATACCGGATGCGGCCGGCGCCCGGGACGCGGACGACCTGCTGCGCGCCGCCTCGATGTTCCTGCGCCTGGTGGAACGGCTGCTCGCCGTCCCGGTGCCCGCCGACACCGCGCCCCGAAGCCCGGGACAGACCGCGCCACAGCCGCGCCCGGAGCGTCCGGACGCGGGATGACCTGCCCGGCTGCGGAAGGCAATAGGGTGGGGCACGGACCGCTCACCCTTACCCCGCCGAGGAGCCATCAGCCGTGTCGGACACTCCACGCCCCCGTGCCTCCCTCCGCACCGCCGTGGTGTGGGAGGTCCTCAAGGAGGCGCTCGACCGCCGGGTGAAGGCGACCGGGCGGGATGTGCTCGACGTGCTCGACACCGGCGGCGGCACCGGCAAGTTCGCCGTCCCGGTGGCCCGCCTGGGCCACCGGGTCACCGTGGTCGACCCCAGCCCGAACGCACTGTTCGGGCTGGAGCGCCGGGTGTCCGAGGCGGGCGTGGCCGACCTGGTCCGCGGCGTCCAGGGCGACGCCCAGGGCCTGCTGGACGTGGTCGAGCGGGACGCGTACGACGTGGTGCTCTGCCATGGCGTACTGGAGTACGTGGACGACCCGGCCGAGGGCGTGGCCAACGCGGTGGCGGCCCTGCGTCCCGGCGGGACGCTCAGCCTGCTGGCCGCCGGACTCGGCGGGGCCGTGCTCGCCCGCGCGCTGGCCGGGCACTTCACGGAGGCCCGCAACGCCCTCACCGACCCCGCGGGCCGCTGGGGCTCCGGCGACCCGGTGCCGCGCCGCTTCACCGCCGAGCAGCTGTCCGGCCTGGTCGGCGACGCCGGTCTGGCGGTCGGCGCGGTGCACGGGGTGCGGATCTTCGCCGACCTCGTTCCGGGCGTCCTGGTGGACACAGAGCCGGGCGCGGTCGAGGCACTGCTGCGTCTGGAGGAGGCCGCGGCGGAGCTGCCCGCCTTCCACGCGGTGGCCACACAGCTGCACGTCCTGGGCGAGAAGCGGGCCTGAACTGCTGCTCCTGCCCGCTCGGAGTCTGCCGCTCATCCTCCGTCCGACCGGTCCGCCCCGTATGATCGGGAGCAGTGACCGGCATGGTGAACGGACCATTGGGGAATAACGGCCCCAGTGACCGCTCCCGCGGCGGTACGGTTTTCACGCAGTGGCTTTACCGGCTCCGTCTACGCCGTGCTTTGTCATTTTGGAACGTGGTTTGAGGGCGGGTGTCACGGGGGCGATTCCCCGCCTATCCTGAAGGGGACCCCTGGTCGCCACCCCCGCGACCGACGGATGAGGAGGACTCCCGTGCCGCTCTCGGAGCACGAGCAGCGAATGCTCGAGCAGATGGAGCGAGCGCTGTACGCCGAAGACCCCAAGTTCGCGACAGCGCTTGAGGGAAGCGGGCTGCGTACGTACACCCGGCGACGGGTCTACCAGGCAGTCGCAGGCATTGTGGTGGGTATCGCGCTCCTCATGACCGGTGTGATCATTCCGAACGTGCTGTGGATCAGCGTGGTGGGGTTCCTCGTCATGCTGGGATGCACGGTCCTGGTGGTCACCGGTTGGCGCAAGGCACCCAAGCCCGGCGAGCAGCCCGTCTCCGGAAGTACCGGCGGTTCGACCCGCGGCCACAACCGGCAGCGTCGGTCGATGATGAACCGCATCGAGGACCGGTGGCAGCGCCGCCGTGACGAGCAGGGACAGTAGGCTCCGGAACACGTGAGTGAGGGGACGGCCGCCGCCGCGCGACCGTCCCCTCACTGTTCCGCGCCGGCCTCCGGCACGCCGACGCGCCCGTACGGCATGATGATCCGATGAGTGTGCTCCCCCTGGTCTTCACCAGCGGCTGGGCCAGTGGGATCAACGCTTACGCCGTGGTCCTCCTGCTCGGCATCTTCGGCCGTACCGGCCTGACCGACGAGGTCCCCGCGTCCCTGCAGCGCACGGACGTGCTGATCGCCGCCGCCGTGCTCTTCCTGTGCGAGGCGGCCGCCGACAAGATCCCGTACGTCGACTCGATATGGGACAGCGTCCACACCGTGATCCGCCCGGTGGCGGGTGCGGTGATCGGCGCGCTGCTGGCCGGGCAGAGCGGCTCCCTCTCCGACCTCACCGCCGGGGCGGTCGGCGGCACCACGGCGCTGGCCAGCCATTTCGTGAAGGCCGGCACCCGGATGGCGATCAACACCTCACCCGAGCCGTTCACCAACGTGGCGGTGAGCATCGCCGAGGACCTCGGCGTGGCGGGCCTCGTCACCTTCGCGATCTTCCACCCGGTACCCGCCGCGGTCATCGCGGGCTCCCTGCTGGTCGTCGGACTGGCCATAGTGGTCTTCCTCTGGAGCCGGATCCGCCGCTTCCTCCGCCGCCGCGCCCAGCGCCGCGAGGAGAAGCGGCTGGCCGCCGAGGCCCGCGAGGTCACCGGGGCGCCACCCCGCTGACCGCGGCCGCCCGCCCGGGGCCATAGGCTCGGCCGCATGGCACGAATTGCGGTGATCGGCGCCGGCATGGGCGCGATGGCGACAGCGGCCCGGCTGGCCGTGGCGGGGCACCGGGTAACGGTGTACGAACGTGGCGCGACCTACGGCGGGGCGGTCGGCCGGTACGAGCGCGACGGCTTCGCCTTCGACACGGGGCCCGGCCTGCTGCACCTGCCCGCCGTCTACCGCGACCTCTTCGTGAAGACCGGCAAGCGGCCGCTGGAGGACTGCGTCGACATGGCGCAGGTGAACCCGGCGGTCCGACACGTCCTGCCCGGCCACGGCATCGACGTCACCCTCCCCGGCGCCTCGCACGGCGGTGTCGCCGCCGCCCTGGAGGCCGCCTTCGGCGAGGGTGCCGGCGCGCGCTGGAACGCCGTGCTGGGCCGCGCCCGCGACGCCTGGGACGCCACCCGCCGCCCGCTGCTGGAGGAGCCCCTGCGGGACGGTGCCCGGCAGACGCTGGGCGGCGATCCCTACCCTGCCCTGCGGCGCAGCGGCCTGCTGCGGCGCCGCAGCCCGACCCTCGCCGAGGTGGCCGGACGGGAACTGGGCGGCCCCCTCGCGGAGGTACTGACCGGAGTGGTCCGCGGCTACGGCCTCGACCCCGCCACCGCTCCCGGCTCGGCGGCCGTGCTCCCGTACATGGAGCAGACCTTCGGCAGCTGGTACGTGCGCGGCGGGATGCGGGCGCTGGCCACCGCCGTGTACGAACGCTGCGTGGAGCGGAAGGTCGCCTTCGTCTTCGGGGCGCGGGTGCGGGAGGTGCTGGTCCGAGACGGCCAGGCGGCCGGCCTGCTGCTGGCCGACGGCACCGAGGCGGCCGCCGACTTCGTCGTCTGCGGGATCGACCCGCGGCTGCTTCCGGCCGACTCGCTGCCGTGGCCGGCCGGGGCGGTCCCGGCCCGGGGCGACGGCGTGCCCGGCCGGATCACGCTGCTGCTCGCGCTGCGCGGCCCCCGCCCCCCGGGAACCGCCCACCGCACCCTCGTGCACGCGGCCGGACGCCAGGTCACCGTGATGCGGCCGGACGATCCCGCCACGCGGCCCGACGCGGAGCACGAGGCGGTCACCGTGAGCGCCGTGCACGGGCCGGGGACCTCGGAGCCCGGGGAGCTGCTGGACCTTGCGGAGGAGGCCGTGGA
Source organism: Streptomyces sp. NPDC058880 (assembly GCF_042742535.1). NCBI lineage: Bacteria > Bacillati > Actinomycetota > Actinomycetes > Kitasatosporales > Streptomycetaceae > Streptomyces > Streptomyces sp. NPDC058880. The sequence continues at coordinate 57,299 of NZ_JBHYMC010000026.1, read as the reverse complement.
GGGCCTGCGCGAGCGACTGTTGTGGCAGGAGGTGCGCACCCCGGCCGACGTCGAGGCGGCGACCGGCGCCGTGGGCGGCGCGGTACCGCCGCCGGCGCTCGCGGGTGCCGGTGGCGGGCTGCTGTACCCGGCCAACGCCACGGCGGTGCCGGGCCTGTACCTGGCGGGCGGCTGGGCCCATCCGGGCGGTGGGCTCGCGCACGCCGGGATGACCGGGGCCCTGGTGGCCGGGCTGATCGTGGAGGGCGCGGGGTTCCGCGGCTCCCAGTGAGCCCGCCGCGGCCCCGGCCGGCTCAGTAGCGGTACTGCCCGTACTCGCCCTGCTGCGGGTACGGGTACTGCTGCGGCGGCTCGCCCTGCCCGTCCCCCGGGTACGGTCGGCCGCCCGCGTCGGTGGACCGCTGCTGGGGGACCCACACGCCGCCGGGCGGGGTGTCCGTGGAGTACTGCTGCTGCCCGTAGTCGGCGTACGGGGTGTAGTCGTACGGCTGGGGCGGGACGACACCGCCGCCGGTGCCGATGTACGGGTCCGAGTAGGCGGCGTAGACCTGCTGCTGCTCGCCTGTCGGGTAGCCGGCGGAGTAGTCGTAACCGCCCTGGTCGTGCTGGTCGTAGTAGGCCGCGTACTGGTGGGCGTCCTGCTCGGCGGTGGTGAACGGCGAGGCGAATGCGGCCGTCTCGTCGACCTCGGGGGCCTGGGTCGCGAAACCCTGCATCCCGTAGGAACCGGTCTCCTCGGGCACCGGCTGCGGGCTGTGGACCTCCTCGGCCGGTGCTCCGTCCGCGTCGTCGTATGCGAGGGCGGTGACCTGGAGCGCCGGCTCCTGTGCGGCAGCCCCGCCTCTGCGGCGTCCGGTCTTCCGGACCGGCGCCCCGCCGCGGCGCACCGCCCAGCCGGCGACGAAGCCCTTGCGGAAGGAGAGCGTCACCAGGGTCTGGCCCACGGCGAAGGCCGCCGCGCCGGCGCCGATGACCGGTACCGACGGCAGGATCACCCCGGCGACCACGCCGAGGAAGCCGGCGAAGGCGAGCAGGCGCCAGCGCAGCCGGGCCTTGTACTGCATCAGTACCTCGGCAAGCAGCCACAGCGCGACGATTCCGAACGCGATGTAGAGGACCGTCATACCCATGCAAGGCCCCTCTCGGTACGGCCGTCACACGGGTACGGCCGGTCAAGCCCGCTGGTGCAGGCCCAGGTTCTCGTAGATCTCGAGAGTCGCCGTGGAATTGTTCAGCGTGATGAAGTGCAGTCCCGGTACACCCTCGGACAGCAGCCGCGCGCAGAACTCCGTGGCGAACTCGATGCCAATGGAGCGTACAGCGGCCGGATCGTCCTTGACGGCGAGCATGCGCTCTTTCACGTCCGCGGGGAAGACCGCGGTGCTCAGCTGGGGCAGTCGGTCGAGCTGCTTGATACCCACAACAGGCATGACCTCGGGGATGATCGGGGTGTCGCAGCCCGCCTTCTCGACGCTGTCGCGCAGCCGCAGATAATTCTCGGGATCGAAGAACATCTGGGTGATCGCGTAGTCGGCGCCGGCACGGCACTTGTCCACGAAGTGTCGGATGTCCGTATCCCAGTCCGTCGAGCGCGGGTGCATCTCGGGGAAGGCCGCGACGCCGACGCAGAAGTCTCCGGACTCCTTGAGTAGGCGCACCAGGTCGGCCGCGTAGTGCACGCCCTCCGGGTGGGCCACCCACTCGGCCATCGGGTCGCCCGGCGGGTCGCCGCGCAGGGCGAGCATGTTGCGGATCCCGGCATCGGCGAACTGGCCGATGACGTGGCGCAGCTCGGCGATGGAGTGGTCCACGGCGGTCAGGTGCGCCACCGGGGTCAGCGTGGTGTCCGCCGCGATCTCCTGGGTGGCCTTGACGGTGCCGCCGCGGGTGGAACCGCCGGCTCCATAGGTCACGGAGACGAAGCTGGGGGACACCGCCTCGACCCGGCGCAGGGCGTTCCAGAGGTTGCGTTCGCCCTTCTCGGTCTTCGGTGCCCAGAACTCGAAGGAGTACGAGCGCCCGGACGCGAGGAGGTCGCGGACCGTGTGTGCGCGGTCCGACCAGGTGGAAGCGGTACCAGAGGCCATGTGGGCAGGTTAGACGCGCCCCGGCGCTCCCCGAAGCGGCGTCCGCCTTTTGGACATGTTTTTGGACACCTGCGGGCGTGTCTCCGGCCCGCACGGGCTTCCTCGGGCTGTGGCGGCGTGGAATGCCACCGGTTGTCCGGGCGGATTGTCCGGGCGGACGGGACCCGTCGCCGGACCCCCGCCGGATCCGGACTCAGCCGAGGCGGGCCCGGACCCGCCGGGCGAGGTCGGCGGCGGCAGCAGCGGGGTCGGCGGCCTCGGTGAGCGCGCGGACGACCACGATGCGGGTGGCGCCGGCGTCCAGCACCTGGTCCAGGTTGGCGGCGTCGATGCCGCCGATGGCGAACCAGGGCCGGTCCTGCTCCAGCGAGGCCGCGTAGCGGACCAGGTCCAGGCCGGGAGCGTGACGTCCGGGCTTGGTGGGCGTGGGCCAGCAGGGCCCGGTGCAGAAGTAGTCCACGCCCGGTTCGGCGGCGGCCGCCGCGACCTCGTCCTCCGCGTGGCAGGAGCGGCCGATGAGCACCTGCCCGCCGAGGATGGCGCGGGCCGCGGGGACGGGGATGTCGCCCTGCCCGAGGTGCAGGACGTCGGAGCCGATGGCATGGGCCACGTCGGCACGGTCGTTCACGGCGAGGAGCTTGCCGTGGCGGCGCGCCGCCTCGGCGAACACCTGGAGGTGGTCGAGCTCCTCGCCCGCCTCCATGCCCTTGTCGCGGAGCTGGACGATGTCCACGCCCCCGGCCAGGACGGCGTCGAGGAACTCGGGGAGGTCACCCTGGCGCTTGCGGGCGTCCGTGCACAGGTAGAGCCGGGCGTCGGACAGCTGCATGGGTGTACCCCCCGTGATGGAGGCGGTGTACGGGCACCTGGCCCGTACACCGCGGTGGAGCTACTGCGGATCGGTTCAGAGGGCGAGCGCCTGAGCGCGGCGCTTCACCTCCGTGCCGCGATTCTCGCTCAGCGCCTGGGCGGGCGTGCCGGGCAGGGTCGGGTCGGCAGTGAAGAGCCATTCCAGCATCTCCTCGTCGGAGAAGCCGTCGTCGCGCAGGACGGTCAGCAGGCCGACCAGGCCCTTGACCACCTTGTCTCCGTCGATGAAGGGGGCTGGAACCTGCAGGGCCCGGTTCTCGCCCCGGCGGACGGCGATGAGCTGCCCTTCCTTGACCATCTGGCGGACCCGCGTCACCTCGACGTGGAGCATCTCCGCGATGTCGGGGAGGTACAGCCAGTCGGGGACGAGGGAATCGATCTTTGCGTCAATCTCGGTCACAGGCCAAGCCTGCCACCTCCCACCGACAGCCGGTACCCGGGCGGACCGTCCGTGGCACGCCGCGGCCCGGCGCGCCCGTACCGCCCGTGCCACCGGCTAGAGGGTGGCCGATTTCAGCGGGGTCCCCGGGTCCGCGACCCCGGCCGGGTCCACGGCGGCGCCCGTCTCGATCAGCTTGCGGCCCTGGGCCAGGTCCCGGGGGCGGCCGACCGCGAGGACCGCGGCCAGGGCGCCGTCGCGCAGCCAGCACACCGACCAGGTCTCCCCGGCCGGGTCGCCGCGCCACACCGGGGCCCCGGCCCCGCCGTGGTGGCCCGCGTACTGCACGAAGCGCCCGAACTGCTCGGACCAGAAGTACGGAACCGGGTCGTAGACCGCGGTGGGCTCCCCGGCCAGGATGTTGGCCGCGACCGCCCGCGGCCCCTGGAGCGCGTTGTCCCAGTGGTGCACGAGCAGCCGCGCCCCGTAGCGACCGGACGGGAAGGAGGCGCAGTCGCCGACCGCGTACACCCCCGGCAGGGAGGTCAGCAGGTGTGCGTCGGCGGTGACCGAGCCGTCGGCGCCGCGCTCCACGCCGGACCCGGACAGCCAATCGGTGGCGGGCCGCGCGCCGATGCCCACGACGACCGCGTCGGCGGGCAGGGTGCGCCCGTCCGCCAGGAGGACGCGCCCCTCCTCGACGCCGGCCACCTTCGCTCCGGTGATCAGCTCGGCGCCGGCCTCGCCGTACCAGCGCGCCATCGGTTCGGCCACCTCGGCGGGCAGGGCGCCCGCCAGCACCCGGTCCGCCGCCTCCACGACCGTCACCGCGCAGCCGGCCTCCCGGGCCGCGGTGGCGAACTCCGCCCCGATCCAGCCCGCGCCGACCACCACGACCCGGGACGCGGCGGCCAGCACCGGGCGCAGCCGCGCCGCGTCGTCCAGCGTGCGCAGCAGGTGGACGCCCGGGACGCCCTCGGCGCCGGGCAGGGTCAGCGGCTGCGCGCCGACCGCCAGGACGAGGGTCCCGTACGGGACCGGTCCCGCCTCGGTGTCCAGTTCGCGGTCCGCGGCCCGCAGGCCGGTGACCTCCGTGCCGAGCCGGAGGTCGATGCCCAGGCCTTCGAAGTCCACGTCGAACGCGGAGTCCTCGGCCTTGCCGAGCAGCACCGCCTTGGACAGCGGGGGCCGATCGTAGGGCTGGTGGGGCTCGGCTCCCAGCAGGGTCACGGGGCCCGCGAAGCCCTGCTCGCGCAGGGCGACAGCGGTCTGCACCCCGGCCATTCCGGCGCCGACGATCACGACGCCGCGCTGATTGTGTTCCGTCTGCTCGCTCACGCCGCCACCCTAATCATCTGACGCTCCGTCAGGAACAGGTGCCGCCTTACCCGCCGTCCTCCGCCGGGATAGTCTGGCCACCGTACCTATCGCGGGAGTCCGGCGCACCGGGCTGAGAGGGAGGCTGGCCGGCCTCCGACCGTACGAACCTGATCCGGGTCATGCCGGCGAAGGGAGGGGCTGGACGCCCATGCACTCATCTCGAACGGGATCCGACCGCGGATCGGACGTCCTCGTCGTCGGCGGCGGGATCATCGGCCTGGTCACCGCCTGGCGGGCCGCGGAGCGCGGACTGAGCACCGTACTGGCCGACCCGGCACCCGGCGGCGGCGCCGCCCGGGTCGCGGCCGGCATGCTCGCCCCCGTCACCGAACTCCACTACGGCGAGGAGTCCCTCCTCGGCCTCGGCCTCGCCTCCGCCGAACGCTATCCGCGGTTCGCCTCCGAGCTCGCGGAAGCGAGCGGCGGCATGGACATCGGCTACCGCGCCTGCGGCACCCTCGCGGTCGCCCTCGACGCCGACGACCGCCTCCACCTGCGCGAACTGCACGCCCTCCAGCGACGCTGCGGCCTGGAGTCCGCCTGGCTCACCGGCCGCGAGTGCCGCCGTCTGGAGCCCATGCTCGCCCCGGGGGTTCGCGGCGGCCTGCGCGTCGACGGCGACCACCAGGTCGATCCGCGGCGGCTCGCGGCCGCCCTGCTGGCCGCCTGCGAAGGCGCCGGGGTGACCGTCCACCGGGCGGCGGCCGAGCAACTGCTCACCACCGCGGACCGGGCGACCGGCGTGCTCCTCGACGACGGCACGGAGCTGCGGGCCGACCAGGTGGTCCTGGCCGCGGGCTCGCTCAGCGGCAGGCTGGCGGGGGTGCCCGCCGAGGTGCTGCCGCCCGTGCGGCCCGTCAAGGGCCAGGTGCTGCGGCTCTCCGTACCGCCCGTGTACGCGCCGTTCCTCTCCCGCACCGTACGGGCGGTCGTGCGCGGCAGCCACGTCTACCTCGTGCCCCGCGAGAACGGCGAACTCGTCATCGGCGCCACCAGCGAGGAGCTCGGCTGGGACACCACCGTCACCGCGGGCGGGGTCTACGAACTCCTGCGCGACGCCCACGAGCTGGTACCCGGCATCACCGAACTCCCGCTGACCGAGACCCGTGCCGGACTGCGCCCCGGATCACCCGACAACGCCCCGCTGCTGGGCCCCACCGACCTGCCCGGCCTACACCTGGCCACCGGGCACTACCGCAACGGGGTGCTGCTGACCCCGCTCACCGGCGAGGTGATGGCCGAGCTGCTGGTCAGCGGCGAACTGCCCGGGATCGCACGCCCCTTCACCCCCCGCCGCTTCTCCGCCGCACGTCAGGAGTCGTACGCATGACCATCTCCGTCAACGGCGAGCCGCGCGAGGTCGCGGCCGGCACCACGCTCGACACCGTCGTCGCGACCCTGACCGCGGCTCCCTCCGGGGTGGCGGCCGCACTCAACGAGACCGTGGTCCCGCGCGGACAGTGGCCGGCCACCCGCGTGGGCGACGGCGACCGCGTGGAGATCCTCACCGCGGTCCAGGGAGGCTGACCGGCATGGCCGACGACCTGTTCGCACTGGGCGACCGGACCTTCTCCTCCCGCCTCATCATGGGCACGGGCGGCGCCCCCAGCCTGGACGTGCTGGAGCGCGCCCTGGCCGCGTCCGGCACCGAACTCACCACCGTGGCCATGCGCCGCCTGGACCCGACGGTGCAGGGTTCCGTCCTCTCCGTCCTGGCCGGCCTCGGCATCTCGGTCCTGCCCAACACCGCCGGCTGCTTCACCGCGGGCGAGGCCGTCCTCACGGCCCGCCTCGCGCGGGAGGCCCTGGGCACCGACTGGATCAAGCTCGAAGTGGTCGCCGACGAGCGGACCCTCCTGCCCGACGGCGTCGAGCTGCTGGACGCCGCCGAGATCCTGGTGGACGAGGGCTTCACCGTCCTGCCGTACACGAACGACGATCCCGTGCTGGCGCGCAGGCTGGAGGACGTGGGCTGCGCGGCGATCATGCCGCTCGGCGCTCCCATCGGCTCCGGCATGGGCATCCGCAACCCGCACAACTTCGAACTCATCACGGAGCGGGCGGGCGTACCGGTGATCCTGGACGCGGGCGCGGGTACCGCCTCCGACGCCGCCCTGGCGATGGAACTGGGCTGCGCGGCGGTGATGCTGGCCTCCGCCGTGACCCGGGCGCAGGAACCGGTCCTGATGGCATCCGCCATGCGGGACGCCGTCTCGGCCGGCCGCCTGGCCTTCCGGGCGGGCCGCATCCCCCAGCGCCGCTTCGCCGAAGCCTCCTCCCCCAGGGAGGGCCGCGCGGCGCTGGACCCGGAGCGGCCCGCGTTCTGAGGACGCAACGGGGCGGCCTGGGGGGGGCGGGGCGGGAGGCGTCCGGTGCGGGTGCGGCGGTGGCCGGGCGGCCGTCGGGCGGTCGCCGGGGACGTGCCCCGGGAGTCGCGCCGGCCCCCGCGCCGCTCCGGTTCACGCCGGCCGGGAATCCCGCCCCGCCCCCTGCTCACGTCACAGCTGCGCTGCAACGAGACCCGCCCCCGCCGGGACACCGGCGCCGGCTCGTAGAATCGGCGGGTGGATACGACCCTGGAAGACCCTCTCGTCGGGCGCGTGCTCGACGGCCGCTACCGCATCGACGCCCGCATCGCGGCCGGCGGCATGGCCACGGTCTACCGGGCCGTCGACACCCGGCTGGACCGGATCCTCGCCCTGAAGGTGATGCATCCGGCCCTCGCCTCCGACGCCGGCTTCGTCGAGCGGTTCATCCGCGAGGCGAAGTCCGTGGCGCGGCTCGCGCACCCCAACGTGGTCGCCGTGTTCGACCAGGGCACGGACGGACCCTACGTCTACTTGGCGATGGAGTACGTCTCCGGCTGCACCCTGCGCGACGTGCTGCGCGAGCGCGGTGCACTCCAGCCGCGGGCGGCCCTCGACATCCTCGAACCGGTCCTGGCCGCCCTCGGCGCCGCCCACCGGGCCGGGTTCGTGCACCGCGACATGAAGCCCGAGAACGTCCTGATCGGCGACGACGGCAGGGTCAAGGTCGCGGACTTCGGGCTGGTCCGGTCGGTGGACTCGGTGACCAACACCACCGGCTCGGTGCTCGGCACCGTCTCCTACCTGGCACCCGAGCAGATCGAGAACGGCGTCGCCGACACCCGCGTGGACGTCTACGCCTGCGGTGTCGTGCTCTACGAGATGCTCACCGGCTCCAAGCCCCACGTCGGCGCCACCCCCGCGCAGGTGCTCTACCAGCACCTGCACGAGGACGTCCCGCCGCCGTCCGCCTCGGTGCCCGGCCTGCCCGCGGGCCTCGACGGGCTCGTGGCCTGCGCCACCGCCCGCACCCCCGACCTGCGCCCCTACGACGCCGCCGCCCTGCTCGGCCTCACCCGCGAGGCCCGCGCCGGACTCAGCGACGTCGAGCTGGACGCCGTACCGCCGCAGGCGCGCGCCGTGGACCGGTCGTCCGCCGAGGACCGCACCGGTGTCATCCCGCGCCCGGTGGCGGCGGAGCCCGTGAACCTCACCTCCCGCTTCGAGGCGCCCCCACTGGACCCACCCGCTCCGTCCGGGCGCCGGTCGGCGGTCGGCGGCCGGCCGCGCCGCGGCGTGCTGCTGGCGGTCGTCGGCGTGCTGCTGGCGCTCGGCATCGGCACGGGCGTCTGGTACATCAGCTCGGGCCAGTTCACCAAGGTCCCCAACCTGCTCGGCAAGACCGAGGAGCAGGCTCGCGCCCAGCTCTCCGAGGCCGGTCTCGGGGTGAAGGGGGTCGACCGGAAGTTCAGCGACGCCTTCGAGCGCGGGACGGTGATGAACACCGACCCCGCGGGCGGGCAGCGGATCCGCGGCAACGGCGCGGTGACCATCACGATCTCCCGCGGTCCCGAGGTCGTGTCCGTGCCCAACCTCCGGGGCAGGCCGCTGGAGGAGGCCAAGGAGGAGCTGACCAGGACCGGGCTGGCCCCCGGAATCGTCACGCAGGCCTTCAGCCAGGACGTCGCCCAGGGCTCGGTGATCAGCACCAATCCGGCGGGCGGCGAGAAGCGTGCGCCCGACACGGCGGTCTCGATCGTCGTCAGCAAGGGCCGGCCGGTGCCGGTGCCCGGCGTGACGGGGCTGCCCTTCGAGCAGGCGAAGGCCACCCTGGAGGGTCTGGGCCTCAAGGTCGCCACGGCTCCCGAGCAGGTGAACGCGCCCTCGGATCCGGGGACGGTGGCCAACCAGTCGATCGGCGCCGGGACCCAGGCGGCGGCCGGGGACACGGTCACGCTGACGGTGTCCAAGGGACCGCGCCAGCTGCCGGTCCCGAACGTGATCGGCCAGGACGTGGACACAGCCCGCAAGACCTTGGAGGACGCGGGCTTCAAGGTGAAGGTGGACCGGCCGCTGCTCTCCTTCAGCAGGACGGTGGACGCCCAGTCGGTGCTCCCCGGGCAGACCGCGGCCGAGGGCCTGACGATCACCATCCGGATCAAGGGGCTGTAGGCGCTCGTGGTACGCAATCCAGTGGGCGGACATGTCCCCGTCGCGGGCGGTCTGGCCTCGGTCGGGCTGGCGTACGCCCGGGAGATGGGCGCCGAGGCCGTCCAGGTCTTCGTCGCCAATCCGCGCGGCTGGGCCACCCCGGTCGGCAATCCGGCGCAGGACGAACGGTTCCGCGAGGAGTGCGCGCGGGAGGGCATCCCCGCGTACGTGCACGCGCCGTATCTGATCAACTTCGGCTCGCACACCGCCGCCACCGTGGAGAGGTCGGTGGAGTCCCTGCGGCACTCGCTGCGCCGGGCCCGGCGGATCGGCGCGCTCGGGGTGGTCGTCCATACCGGCTCCGCGACCGGCGGTCGCCCGCGGGAGGCGGCGTACGAGCAGGTCAGGGAGTACATGCTGCCGCTGCTGGACGCGCTGACGCACGACGACGACCCGTTTCTGCTGCTGGAGTCGACGGCCGGGCAGGGTTCCTCGCTGTGCTCGCTCGCGGAGGACTTCGGTCCGTACTTCGATGCGCTGCGCCACCATCCGAAGCTGGGGATCTGTCTGGACACCTGCCACGTCTTCGCGGCCGGTCACGACCTGGCGGAGCCGGGCGGGACGAAGGTGACGCTGGATCTGCTGGTGGACACCGTGGGCGAGGGCCGGCTGAAGCTGGTCCACGCGAACGACTCCAAGGAGGGCGTGGGCGCGCACAAGGACCGGCACGCGAACATCGGCCAGGGCCACATCGGCCGGGACGCCTTCGCCGAGCTGTGCACGCACCCCGCGATGGACGGCGTACCCCTGATCATCGAAACGCCCGGAGGCAAGGAAGGGCATGCGGCGGATGTGGCGCTGCTGAAGGAGCTGCGCGGCGCCCAGTGATCCACTGACCCTTGAGGAATACCCCCTGGGGGTATACGGTTCGTCATGTCGACGGACCGCTACCCGGCTTTCCCACGAGGGGGTTGTCATGGAGCAGACGCACGAAGGGCACGACCACCGGCACCACCCGCACGACGAGCACCACCCGCACGACCAGCACGGCCAGCACGGCCAGGCTCACGGCCATGGCGGCGTCGGCGGGGTCGACTGGGCGGCGGCCGCCCGGGCCACCCTGCACTGCCTCACAGGATGCGCCATCGGTGAGGTGCTCGGGATGGTCATCGGCACCGCCCTGGGCTGGGGGAACGTCTCGACGATGATCCTCGCGATCATCCTCGCCTTCTTCTTCGGCTACGCACTCACCCTGCGCGGGATCCTCGCCGCCGGCGTCGGCCTGGGGGCGGCCGTCCGGGTGGCCCTCGCCGCGGACACCCTGTCGATCGCCGTCATGGAGTTGATCGACAACGGGGTGATCGCACTGTGGCCGGGCGCGATGGACGCGCACGTGTCGGACCCGAAGTTCTGGATCGTCCTGGCGGTCGCGCTGGCGGCCGCCTTCGTGATCACGACGCCGGTCAACAAGTGGATGATCGGCCGCGGCATGGGTCACGCGGTCGTCCACCAGTACCACCACTGAGGGGCGCCCCCCGGGGCGTCCTCGGAACGCCCCTAGAGTTCGGGGCCCTCCCCCGGCTCCTCCTGGTACGAGTAGCGCTGCTCGCGCCAGGGGTCGCCGATGTTGTGGTAGCCGCGCTCCTCCCAGAAGCCCCGGCGGTCGGCGGTCATGTACTCGATGCCGCGGACCCACTTGGGGCCCTTCCAGGCGTACAGGTGCGGGACCACCAGCCGGACGGGGAAACCGTGCTCGGCGGTGAGCAGTTCACCGCCCTGGTGGGTGGCGAAGACGGTCCGGTCGGATGCGAAGTCGGCCAGCCTCAGGTTGGAGCTGAAGCCGTACTCGGCCCACACCATCACGTGGGTGACCTGCGGTGCGGGAGGCGCCAGGGCCAGCACCTCGCGGGCGAGCACACCGCCCCATTCCGCGCCCTGCATGCTGAACTTCGTGACGCAGTGCAGGTCCGCCACGACGGAGGCGAACGGCAGCGCCGTGAACTCCTCGTGGTTCCAGCAGTGCTTGTCACCGTCGGCGGTGGCGCCGAAGACCCGGAACTCCCAGCGGTCCGGCTTGAACTTGGGCACGGGACCATAGTGGGTGACCGGCCAGCCCTTCTGCAGCCGCTGCCCCGGTGGAAGCTCCAGCTGCTCTGCTCCCGGAGATTCCCGGCTTTCCGGCTGACCCATGACTCCATGGTGACAGACTGGGCAGGGTGGTCATGACCAGGCCGGGGCCGATTCGGGCAAGTCACGGTAACTCCCACTAAGGAGGCACTTACTGGACGGCCCTCAGCGGCGGTGCAAGGATGCGCGCAACTGCCCCGTCACATAGCTGACATTGCCTGGAAGGAGCCTCTGCGATGCAGGGCGACCCCGAGGTCCTTGAGTTTCTGAACGAGCAGCTGACCGGCGAGCTGACGGCCATCAACCAGTACTGGCTGCACTACCGCATCCAGGACAACAAGGGCTGGACCAAGCTCGCCAAGTACACGCGTGAAGAGTCCATCGACGAGATGAAGCACGCGGACAAGCTCACCGAGCGCATCCTGATGCTGGACGGCCTGCCGAACTACCAGCGCCTCTTCCACGTGCGCGTCGGGCAGACCATCACCGAGATGTTCCAGGCGGACCGCCAGGTCGAGGTCGAGGCCATCGACCGGCTGAAGCGGGGCATCGAGGTCATGCGCGGGAAGGGTGACATCACCTCGGCCCGCCTCTTCGAGGAGATCCTGGAGGACGAGGAGCACCACATCGACTACCTCGACACCCAGCTGGAGCTCATCGAGTCCTTGGGCGAGGCGCTCTACATCGCGCAGCTGATCGAGCAGCCGAGCTGACCGTCGGCCGATCGGGCGAACCGGCTGCCGGCCGACGCGCGCCGGCCCGGTCCGGTTCCTAGGCCGCTTCCGCCAGCTCGGGCGAGGGCGTCGCCTCCGGGTCGGCCGCGAGCACGGACACCGCGCCGCCCTTCTCCAGCAGCTCCCTGCGCGGGCACGCCCCGCGGCCGAGGATGCCCTGGATGGTGCGCACGCAGGAGCCGCAGTCGGTGCCGGCCTTGGTGGCCGAGGCGATCTGGCGGGGCGTGCAGGCCCCGGCAGCCGCGTGCTCCTTGACCTGCTGGTCGGTGATCCCGAAGCAAGAGCAGACGTACACGCGGTTCACCTCCTGGCGCTGAGCGGTGCGGCGAGCCATCCCCTATTCGGTGAGGCTTACCTAACCGTACCCAAAGTCAGGGTGGCCGGAAAGCCCCGGGTGCGACTGTGGGGCGCGGATCACATCGATCCGCGCCCCACAGTCGTAGGAATGCACCTGCTGATCGCGACGCCTAGTCGCGGTAGAGCTCCGCCACCAGGAACGCCAGGTCCAGCGACTGGCTGCGGTTGAGCCGCGGGTCGCAGGCCGTCTCGTAGCGCTGGTGCAGGTCGTCGACGAAGATCTCGTCGCCGCCGCCCACGCACTCGGTGACGTCGTCACCGGTCAGCTCGACGTGGATGCCGCCCGGGTGGGTGCCCAGCGCCTTGTGCACCTCGAAGAAGCCCTTGACCTCGTCGAGCACGTCGTCGAAACGGCGCGTCTTGTGGCCGGAGGCCGCCTCGAAGGTGTTGCCGTGCATCGGGTCGGTCACCCAGGCGACCGTCGCGCCCGAGGCCGTGACCTTCTCGACCAGCTCGGGGAGCTTGTCGCGGACCTGGTCGGCGCCCATGCGGACGACGAAGGTCAGCCGGCCCGGCTCGCGCTCGGGGTCCAGGCGGTCGATGTAGGTCAGCGCCTCGTCCACCGTGGTGGTGGGACCGAGCTTGATGCCGATCGGGTTGGCGATCTGCGAGCAGAACTCGATGTGCGCGTGGTCCAGCTGACGGGTGCGCTCACCGATCCACACCATGTGGCCGGAGGTGTCGTACAGCTTGCCGGTGCGCGAGTCGGTGCGCGTCAGCGCACCCTCGTAGTCCAGCAACAGCGCCTCGTGGGAGGCGTAGAACTCGACCGCCTTGAACTCGGCCGGGTCGGTGCCACAGGCCTTCATGAAGTTCAGCGCGTTGTCGATCTCCCGGGCCAGCTGCTCGTACCGCTGACCGGACGGGGAGGACTTCACGAAGTCCTGGTTCCAGGCGTGCACCTGGCGCAGGTCGGCGTAACCACCGGTGGTGAAGGCGCGCACCAGGTTGAGCGTGGAGGCGGAGGCGTGGTACATGCGCTTCAGCCGCTCGGGGTCCGGGACGCGCGCCTCCTCGGTGAAGGCGAAGCCGTTGACGGAGTCGCCGCGGTAGGTCGGCAGGGTCACGCCGTCGCGGGTCTCGGTGTCCTTGGAGCGCGGCTTGGAGTACTGCCCGGCGATCCGGCCGACCTTGACGACCGGTACGGACGCCGCGTACGTCAGAACGGCACTCATCTGGAGCAGCGTCTTGAGCTTGGCCCGGATGTGGTCGGCGGAGACGCCGTCGAAGGCCTCGGCGCAGTCGCCGCCCTGGAGCAGGAACGCCTCGCCCTTGGCGACGGCTCCCAGACGGGCACGCAGCTGGTCGCACTCACCCGCGAAAACGAGCGGAGGATACGATTCGAGGTCCGCGACGACAGCGCGCAGAGCCTCGGCATCGGGGTACGAAGGCTGCTGCGCCGCGGGAAGGTCTCGCCAGGTCGCCTTGGCGGCGAGGGCTTGGTTTTCAGCGTTCACGGTCACCTCGTACACATTACGGCGTTACGGGTGGCGTCCGGCCCCCCGCCCACAACGTGAGACGGATTCCTCGAAGGCCGTGGACGCCCGGCGGAACGGAATCGATGGTTCGGCACGCGTTGCGGAACGGATCCGGCGCCACCGGGGCGTTCTGGGCTATGGTTCACCGCATGTACGCGCACACGAACCAGAACTGGTGGTGGCCCGCTCCCGGCGGCCCACTTCCTGCGCGTACCTGACGACACGCACGACGCGAAGGCCGCCCCGAGGGGCGGCCTTCCGCGTTCCCGGCACCGGCGCCGGCAGCGCGAGCCGCTCCTCCCCCGACGGAAGGACGCTCCGCCCATGGACACCAGCCGACCGAACCGACCCGACGTATCCGGCCCGCTGGGCCGGCTGCTCGACGACTCCTGCCCGCCCTTCGCCCTGCTGCGCCGGCGGACCCCCGGCCGCGACCACGAGAGCGTCGAGGTCCTCCTCGGGCCGGTCCACGAGGTCGAGAACCTCGCCGACCTGCCCGTCGGCACTCTGCCCACCCTCGCACTCGTGCCCTTCCGGCAGATCCGGGAGCGGGGTTTCGACGTGCGCGACGACGGCACCCCGCTGAGCGCACTGGTCGCCGAGGAGGCGTACGAGATCCCGCTCGCCGAGGTGCTGGCCGTGCTGCCGGCGCACGCGGTGCGGGTCGAGGACGGTGGTTTCGACGTCTCCGACGAGGCGTACGCGGACACGGTGGAGCGGGTGATCCGGGAGGAGATCGGCCGGGGCGAGGGCTCGAACTTCGTCATCCGGCGCACGTTCGAGGGCCGGATCGACGGTTTCGGCCGGGCGGACGCGCTGGCCCTGTTCCGGCGGCTGCTGGAGGGCGAGCGGGGGGCGTACTGGACCTATGTCGTCCATACCGGGGAGCGCACGCTGGTCGGGGCGAGCCCCGAGGTCCACGTGCGGATGTCGAACGGGCGGAGCGGGTGCGAAGGGCACTCGGCCGAGGGGGGCGGCGGACGGCGGGCGGGCGGCACGGTCGTGATGAACCCGATCAGCGGCACGTACCGCCATCCGGCCACCGGGCCGACCGCCGAGTCGCTCCTGGCCTTCCTCGGCGACCGCAAGGAGACCGAGGAGCTGTCGATGGTGGTCGACGAGGAACTGAAGATGATGTGCACGGTCGGCGACCGGGGCGGGGTCGTCGTCGGACCGCGGCTCAAGGAGATGGCCCACCTCACCCACACCGAGTACGAACTGCGCGGACGCTCCTCCCTGGACGTGCGGGACGTGCTGCGCGAGACGATGTTCGCGGCGACCGTGACGGGTTCGCCGGTGCAGAACGCCTGCCGGGTGATCCAGCGCCACGAAAGCGGCGGGCGCGGCTACTACGCGGGGGCGCTGGCGCTGCTGGGCCTGGACGCCGCGGGGGCGCAGACCCTCGACTCCCCCATCCTGATCCGGACGGCCGACATCGCCCGGGACGGGAGGCTGCGGGTGCCGGTGGGCGCCACCCTGGTGCGGCACTCCGATCCGGCGGGTGAGGTCGCGGAGACGCACGCGAAGGCGGCGGGAGTGCTGGCGGCGCTCGGGGTACGGCCGGCGGCGCCGCGGCCGGCCGCCGCGGGGACCCGACTGGCGCAGGACCCGCGGGTGCGGGCGGCCCTCGACGCCCGGCGTGCCGACCTGGCCCCCTTCTGGCTGCGGATGCAGGAGCGGCCGGCCCAGCCGTCGGGGCATGCGCTGGTGGTGGACGGGGAGGACACCTTCACCGCGATGCTGGCGCACGTGCTGCGGGTCATCGGGCTGGAGGTCACCGTACGGCGCTTCGACGAACCGGGGCTGCGGGAGACGGCCCTGGCCTGGGAGGGGCCGATCGTGCTGGGGCCCGGCCCGGGGAACCCGGCCGACTCTGCCGATCCGAAGATGCGGCTGCTGCGCGGGCTGACCGGCGAGCTGCTGGCCGGGCACCGCCACGGCCTGCTCGGCGTGTGCCTCGGGCACGAGTTGCTCGCCGCCGAGCTGGGCCTGCCGCTGGTCCGCAAGGCGGAGCCGGCGCAGGGCGCGCAGACCCGGATCGAGCTGTTCGGGGCCGAGGAGGTGGTCGGCTTCTACAACACCTTCACCGCGCACTGCGACGACCGCCTGGCTGCCGGACTGGCCGCCCGAGGGGTCGAGGTGGCCCGGGACCGGTCCACGGGGGAGGTCCACGCACTGCGCTCCCCTGCCGGGGGCTTCGCCGGGGTCCAGTTCCACCCGGAGTCGGTCCTCACCCTGCGCGGCGCGGAGCTGCTGCGCGAGCTGGTGACGCAGGTGCGGGGCGCAGCCGTGTGAGCGGCGCGGCCCGCCCGGCCCGCGGGTGATGTGCCGGGCCCAGCGGTTGAAGATCAAGCTAGTCCCCCGTGGGGACCGCTCCCCCGCCGGCCGCCGGTGCCGTCCTCGCCGCGCGGCGGGCGAGGAGGGCCCGGATTCCCTTGCAGGCCCCGATCGCGAGCAGTACCGGGCCCGCGACCAGCAGTACGTCGAGGGAGCCGAGCGCCAGCCCGACGGACAGCACCACCCCCAGCACGTCGTCGGCGACCGCCAGCCACGGGTCCGTCCGGCGGCCCGGACCGGCCTGGCGCAGCAGTTGCACGCTGCGGTGGGTGAAGATCAGTTGCACGGCTGCGAAGGCACAGGAGGTCCACCGCATCCAGTCGGGTACGTCCACACCGTGAGGGTAGGGCCGCCGACGGCCCGCGCCGCGGGCGGGGAGGTGAACGCGATCCGAATTCCCGGGGCTGCGGGACCGAGGGGCTACGGGGCGTCCGGGAGGAGGGTGTTCTCGGAGCGGCGGCCGGCCAGGTAGTCGGTGACATTGGCGACGGTGGTGTCGATGATCTGGCTCACCGCGTCGGTCGTGTAGTAGGCCTGGTGGGAGGTCACGACGACGTTCGGGAAGGTCATCAGCCGGGCCAGGGTGTCGTCCTCGACGGTCTGCAGCGAGCGGTCCACGAAGAAGACCCCGGCCTCCGCCTCGTACACGTCGAGGCCGACACCGGTGAAGCGGCCGGCCCGGAGTTCCGCGACGAGGGCCTCGGAGTCGATGAGGCCGCCGCGGCTGGAGTTCACCAGGATCGCGTCGTCCTTCATCCGCCGCAGCGCCGCCGCGTCCAGGAGGTGGCGCGTGGACTCCAGCAGCGGCACGTGCAGGCTGATCAGGTCCGAGGAGGCGAGCAGCTCCTCCTTCTCCACGTACCTCATGCCCAGTTCCACACAGGCCGGGTTGGGCTCCAGATCCCAGCCGAGCAGCTTCATTCCGTGCCCGTGCGCGATGCGGGTGAACGCCTCGCCGATCTTGCCGGTGCCGAGCACCCCGGCCGTCCGGCCGTGCATGTCGCGGCCCATCAGCCCGTCCAGGCGGAAGTCGAAGTCCCTGGTGCGGGTCGCGGCCCGCACGATGCGCCGGTTCACGGTCATCGCGAGGGTCCAGGCGAACTCGGCCACGGAGTAGGGGGAGTAGTACGAGACCCGGCTCACCGTCAGGCCGAGCCGGCGCGCGACGTCCAGGTCGATGTTGTTGAAGCCGGTGGAGCGCTGGGCGATCATCCGGGTCCCGCCGGCGGCCAGGATCCGCAACACCCTCCCGTCCAGGTCGGCGTTGACGCTGGAGGAGACGACCTCGTACCCGGCGGCGATGGGGGCGGTGTCCTCGGTCAGGAAGACGTCCAGGCAGCGCACCTCGTGCCGGCCGGCGAACGCGGCCTCCAGCATCGGCTTCTCGTCCGACTGCACGCCGAATGCCAGGATTTCCACGTTCGCTCCCGTCCGCAGGACCATGGGCCGTCCCCCACGATACGGCCCATGGCGTGCCGTCCCCCGGCGGCTCAGCCGAAGAAGACGCCGGCCTCCTGGTAGAGGGCGGGATCGACCGTCTTCAGCTTCGCCGTGGCGTCGCCGATCGGCACCCGGACGATGTCCGTCCCCTTCAGCGCGACCATCTTCCCGAAGTCCCGCTCGTGCACGGCGTCGATCGCGTGCAGACCAAACCGGGTCGCCAGCCACCGGTCGAAGGCGCTCGGGGTGCCGCCACGCTGGATGTGCCCGAGCACCGTCGTGCGGGCCTCCTCGCCGGTGCGCGCTTCGATCTCCTTGGCCAGCCACTCGCCCACGCCCGAGAGCCGGACGTGCCCGAAGGAGTCCTTTGTGCCGTCCTTCAGCACCATGTCCCCGTCCTTGGGCATGGCGCCCTCTGCGACCACGACGATCGGCGCGTAACTCGCCTTGAACCGGGAGGTCACCCAGGCGCACACCTGGTCGACGTCGAAGCGCTGCTCCGGAATGAGGATGACGTTGGCCCCGCCGGCGAGCCCGGAGTGCAGGGCGATCCAGCCCGCATGCCGGCCCATGACCTCGACGACGAGGACGCGCATGTGCGATTCGGCCGTGGTGTGCAGGCGGTCGATGGCCTCGGTCGCGATGCCGACGGCGGTGTCGAAGCCGAAGGTGTAGTCCGTGGCCGACAGGTCGTTGTCGATGGTCTTCGGCACGCCGACGCAGGGGATGCCGTACTCCTCGTAGAGACGGGCGGCGACCCCCAGCGTGTCCTCGCCGCCGATCGCAATGAGCGCATCCACCTCGTACTTGGCCAGGTTGTCCTTGATGTCGCGCACCCCGTTCTCCGTCGTGAACGGGTTGGTGCGCGAGGAACCGAGGACGGTGCCGCCGCGGGGCAGGATGCCGCGGACGGCGGGAATGCCGAGGGGGACGGTCCGCCCCTCGACCGCGCCCCGCCAGCCATCCTTGAACCCGACGAATCCGCAGCCGTATTCCTGCTCGCCCTTGCGGACGACGGCCCTGATCACCGCGTTGAGCCCGGGGCAGTCGCCGCCGCCGGTCAGCACTCCGACCTTCATTGCATCTCCCTTCGCCATGACGGTCACGCTAGTGGTGACGCAGGTCACAACAGGGGACCCGAAGGGGGCAATTCCGGTGGAATCGAGGGGCGTTGCGTACGCCCGTTCACTCGTACGAGGACGTAAGTACGATCGACGGTCGCGCGCACGGCCCTCAGGCGTCGTCGAGGCCCGCCTCTATCGCGTACCGCACGAGCTCCACCCGGTTGTGCAACTGCAGCTTGCCCAGGGTGTTCTGGACGTGGTTCTGCACGGTGCGGTGGGAGATGACCAGCCGCTCCGCGATCTGCTTGTACGACAACCCCTTGGCCACCAGCCGCAGCACCTCGGTCTCGCGGTCGGTCAGCTGCGGCGCCTTCGGCTCGTCGGAGGCGGTCGGCGCCGGATCGGTGGCCAGGCGCCGGTACTCACCGAGCACCAGGCCGGCCAGGCCCGGGGTGAACACCGGGTCCCCGGCGGCCGTGCGGCGGACGGCGTCGATCAGCTCCCCCGCGCCCGCGGACTTCAGCAGATAGCCGGTCGCGCCGGACTTCACCGCCTCCAGCACGTCCGCGTGCTCACCGCTGGCCGACAGGACCAGCACCCGCAGCGCCGGGTGGGCGCCGACCAGCTCCTTGCAGACCTGCACGCCCGGCATTCCGGGGAGGTTGAGGTCGAGGACCAGGACGTCGGGGGTGACCGCGCGGGCCCGGCGTACCGCCTCGGGGCCGTCGCCGGCGGTGGCCACCACGTCGAGGCCGGCGGCGGCCAGGTCGCGAGCCACGGCGTCGCGCCACATCGGGTGGTCGTCGACGACCATCACCCTGATGTCGGGGTGCTGCTGCGGCTGCTGCGGGTCGTTCACGTCGGTTCGCTCGCTCACTTCTTGTCCGTCCTGCCCCTGGGTACCTTCAGTTCCACTTCGGTGCCCTGCCCGGGGACGGACACCAGATCGGCGCTGCCGCCGAGGTCACGCAGCCGGCCGCGGATGGAGAGGGCCACTCCCATACGGCCCTCGCCCTCCGCCTGGTCGAGGCGGCCCGCCGGGATGCCGGGGCCGTCGTCGCGGACGGTCACTATCACCTCGTCGCCCCAGTCCTCGACCAGGATCCACGCCCTGGCCCCTTCCCCGGCGTGCTTGCGCACGTTGTCGAGGGCGGCGCCCACGGCCGCCGCCAGCTCCTTCGCTGCCGGTACCGGCAGCGGGACCGGGGTGCCCGGCTCGGCGAAGCTCACCCGGGAGCCGGCGTGCGGCGCGAGGAGCGTGCGCAGGTCGAGTTCCTCGCCGTCCGCGCCGGGCACGTCGTCCTCGTAGGCGTCCACCAGCGCGCCGCGCGACTCGTCGCGGGAGACCCGGGAGGGCTGCACCAGACCGCTGGAGACGAGCGTGCGCAGTGCCACCTCCTGCTCCCCCGCCATCCTGCCGAGCTCCTCCGCCTCTCCACCCAGTTCGAAGCCGCGGCGCTGGACCATGGCCAGGACCTGGAGGACACCGTCGTGGATGTCGCGGGCGAGGCGCTCGCGCTCGCGGGTGGCGGCTTCGATCTCCAGGGCGCGGGCGAGGGTGTTCTCGCTGGCCCGGGCGACCTCGACGACGTAGCCAATGGCCACCGAGGCGACCCAGACCAGCAGGACGTTGTGCAGGGTGTCCCGGGTGGGCTGGCCGCTGTGGATGAGGATGTTGGCCATCGCCACCAGGGTGGAGGCGAAGCAGGCCCAGCGCCAGCCGCCCTTGATGGCGAAGCCGAGGACCGCGCCCGCCGTCCAGATGGTGGGGAGGGTCGGGCCGCCGCCGACGATCCGCTCGTGGCTGTCCACGAGCGGCGTCAGCAGGATCCCGACGATCGCGACGGTGAGGTCCGCGACGAGGAAGCCCTTGGTGCAGCTCGCGGCGCTGGAGACCCTGCGGAAGGTGGCGAGCGTCCACAGGGCGAGGACCGCGAGGTAGCCGGCGGCGGGCCAGGGGTGCGGGAACTGCCGGTACGCCGAGGCGAACAGCAGCACCGCGTAGAGCATGGTCAGCAGCCGGTACGCGGTCAGGGCGCGCCAGAGCGGCTGCTCGACCGACATGCGTACGACGCGTTCGCGTTTCGCCATCTCCCCCACCCCCCCCTGACGGGCGGTACCGCCTGCCGCTACTCGCCGCTGTCGGCCGTGCCGCTCTTGTCGCCCTTGTCGGCCCGGTCGGCCTTCTCCGCCCTGGCCGCCTTCTCGGCTTCCTTGGCCGCCTTCTCCGCGTCGGCAATCTGGCGCTTGGCCGCCGTCGCGTAGATGTCGACGTACTCCTGACCGGAAAGCTTCATGATCTCGTACATGACCTCGTCGGTCACCGAACGCAGGATGAAGCGGTCGCCGTCCATGCCGTGGTAGCGGCTGAAGTCCAGCGGCTTGCCGATCCGGATGCCGGGGCGCATGAGCTTGGGGATGACCTTGCCGGGCGGCTGGATCTTCTCCGTGTTGATCATCGCCACGGGGATCACGGGCGCGCCGGTGGCCAGGGCCACGCGGGCCAGGCCGCCGGGCTTGCCGCGGTAGAGGCGTCCGTCGGGTGAACGCGTGCCCTCGGGGTAGATACCGAACAGTTCACCGCGTTCGATGACCTCGATACCGCTCCTGATGGCTGCCTCGCCGGCGCCGCGGGCGCCGGAGCGGTCCACCGGGAGCTGGCCGACGCCCTTGAAGAACGCGGCGGTCAGCTTGCCCTTGACCCCGGGGGAGGTGAAGTACTCCGCCTTCGCGATGAAGGTCACCTTCCGGTCCAGTACGGCCGGCAGGAAGAACGAGTCGGAGAAGGACAGGTGGTTGCTCGCGAGGATCGCCGGCCCCTCCGCGGGAATGTTCTCGAGGCCCTCCACCCACGGCCTGAACGCGAGTTTCAGCGAACCGCCGATGGAGAACTTCATTGCGCCGTAGATCAACTCGAAAGCCTTCCTGTGTCTGTCGAACAGACCTTATCCCGTGCCCCCGCCGACAGGGGCCCGACGACCCTGGCCGGTGCCACCCCGGTCGCGTACGGTGAAGTCACACAGAGCAACGCACCCGCCCGACGTACGTCATGATCAAGGAGACCCCTGGTGCCCGTCCTCCCTGGAGCCGAGCCGTTCCGCCACGAGGGCGGAGAGGTCGGCGTCCTTCTCTGCCACGGCTTCACCGGTTCCCCGCAGTCCCTCCGTCCCTGGGCTGAGTACCTCGCCGGGCGGGGCCTGACGGTGTCGCTGCCGCTGCTGCCCGGGCACGGGACGCGCTGGCAGGACATGCAGCTCACCGGGTGGCAGGACTGGTACGCCGAGGTGGACCGCGCCCTGCGCGAGCTGCTGGAGCGGTGCACGCAGGTGTTCGTCTTCGGACTGTCGATGGGCGGCGCGCTGACCCTGCGGCTGGCGGCCAAGCACGGGGACGCCATCAGCGGCATCGTGCTGGTCAACCCGGCCAACAAGGTGCACGACCCGCTGGCCTTCGCCCTCCCCGTGGCCCAGCACCTCATCCGGTCGACGCCGGGCATCGCCAGTGACATCGCGAAGCCGGGCTCGGTGGAGGTCGGCTACGACCGGGTCCCGACCCGGGCCGCGCACTCGCTGCGGAAGTTCCTGCAGCTGGTGGACGCCGAACTGCCGCAGGTGACCCAGCCGCTGCTGCTGCTGCACAGTCCGCAGGACCACGTCGTGCCGCCGGCCGACTCGGCGCGGGTGCTCGCCCGGGTCTCGTCGACGGACGTGACGGAGACCCTGCTGGAACAGAGCTACCACGTCGCGACGTTGGACCATGACGCGGAGCGGATCTTCGCGGACAGTTTTGCGTTCGTCGGCCGACTGGCGGAGAGCGTGGGCAGGGAGGGGGCGGAGGCCGGTGGCTGAGCACGAGGAGCAGTCGGGCGGTATCCCGCCGCTGGACGAGGAAGCGGCGTGGGCCGCGATCGTGGCCGGGTACGGGCAGGAACCGCCGGACCCGCCGGGGTCCAGGCCGTTCCGGCCGATCGAGAACCTCCTGCTGCCGGAGGAGGACGTCAAGCCGCTGCCCCCGGAGCCCGGCCCGGACGCCGGGACCGGGTCCGAGCCGGAACCGCCCGCACCGCCGGCGCCCGCACTGGGCAGCTCGGTGGTCTTCGCCCCGGGCGTGGGCATGGCGGGTCCCCGGGACCACTCGCTGGCGGAGCCCGGGGACGACGACCTGACCCCGGCGGACGAGGGCCATTTCGTCCAGCCGGAGCCGGAGCTCCCGCCCGCGGACACGACGGCGAAGTTCGCGTGGCTGGCGGTGATCGGCGGCCCGGTGCTCCTGCTGCTGGCGGTGCTGCTGCAGTGGGAGATGACCTGGTGGCTGACGACGCTGGGCATCGGCGGCTTCCTGGGCGGGTTCGCGACGCTGGTGGCCCGCATGCAGCACGGCGACGACGAGGACGACGACCCGGGCCGCGGCGCGGTCGTCTGACCGGCCGGGGAGCGCGGGGGCCGCGGTGCCCGGGGAGGGCACCCCGCGGTTTCGGCCCCGCCGAGGATCGGGGCGCGGGGTCACGGGAGCAGCACCGGCGCAACGGCGCCGTACCCGGACCGCCCGGCTACGGCGCGGCCGGCAGCCGCAGTGCCGCCAGGACGGGCAGGTGGTCCGTGGCGGACCGCAGGTCCGTGGCCGAGACCCCGGCCAGCCCCGCAGGAACACCGCAGGCCAGCACCTGGGCATCCGCCGTAGCGAAGACCGCGTCGATCCGCCGGTTCGGAGCCGCCGCGGGGAAGGTCCGCTCCCCGCCCCACGGCGCCACCGACCAGCAGTCCTGCAGTGCGCCGGCGAGCCGCCGGAAGGCGGGACCGGCCGGCCCCTCGTTCACGTCGGCCGCGGCGATCCCGTAGGGGGTGTCCAGCGCCGCGAGCCGGTCGAGGAGGAGGTCCGCCTGGTCCCGCCGCTCCGCCGGGTCCAGGGACAGGTGCGCCGAGACCACGCCCAGCCGCACGCCGCCGATGCGCACGACCGCGGTGGCCAGGCCCCGGCGGTGCAGACCGGGCCTGTGCGGCAGCAGCACGTCCTGCGTCCGCTCCACGAAGACCCGCAGCGAGCACAGCAGCAGCGGCCCGGTCGCCGTCGCGCCGCCGCCCAGTACCACCAGGTCGCACCGGGCGGCGAGGCGCGCCGCGTGCTTGCGCCAGCGGAAGAACCGGGGCGCTTCCTGGACGAGGACCAGGTCCGGCTCGCAGGCCCGGATCACCCGGACCAGCGCCTCCTCGTCGTCGCGCAGCGAGCGGATGTTGTAGCTGAGCACCCGGATCACGGCGGAACCGTCGGGCTCCGTACGGGACTTCGGCAGCGGGCGGGGCGACTGGTCCATGGACGGCACGATACGCAGCCGCCCGCCGCTCCCCCAGGGGGCGCGGCGGGCGGCCGGGGTGGCAGAGGTCAGCCTTGGCGGGCCAGGTCGGCCGCGCCGACGAGCCCGGCCCTGCCGCCGAGCTGCGCGGCGAGGACCTGGGCGTGCGGGCGCCAGGCGCCGCCGACCAGCCAGCGCTTGAAGGACTTGCGGATCGGGTCGAGCACCAGGTCGCCCTCGTCGGAGACACCGCCGCCGACGATGAAGGCGGACGGGTCGAAGAGGGAAGCCAGGTCGGCCAGCCCCGCTCCGGCCCAGCGGGCCAACTCGCGGAAGGCGTCGACGGCGACGAGGTCGCCCCGTCGGGCGGCTTCGCTGATGTGCTTGCCCTCGATGCCTTCGGGGGTGCCGTCGCCGAGCCCGAGCAGGATCGTCGCGTGCTCGGGGGTGGCGTTGGCGCGCTGCTTGGCGTAGCGGACGAGGGCGCGCCCGGAGGCGTACTGCTCCCAGCAGCCCTGGCTGCCGCAGCCGCACAGCAGGCCGTCCGGGACGACCCGGATGTGGCCGAACTCGGCGGCGACGCCGAAGCGTCCGCGCCGCAGCTTGTTGCCGATGATGATGCCGCCGCCCAGGCCGGTGCCGAGCGTGATGCAGATGACGTCGTCGTGCCCCTGGCCGGCGCCGAAGCGGTATTCGCCCCAGGCGGCGCAGTTCGCGTCGTTCTCGACGACGACGGGCAGGCCGATGCGCTGCTCGACCTTGTCCTTGAGCGGCTCGTGGCGCCAGTTGATGTTCGGCGCGAAGAGGACGGTCGCGCGCTTGTCGTCCACGTATCCGGCGGCGCCGATGCCGACGGCCTCGATGGTGTGGTTGCTGCTGACCTCGGAGACGGCGGCGCAGATGGCCTCCGTCACTCCGTCCGCGGTCGGCGGGGTGGGCACCTTGTACGTCTCAAGGATCGTGCCCTCTTCGTCGACCACGCCGGCCGCGATCTTCGTGCCGCCGATGTCGACGCCGATGGTGAGTCCCATTAGTCCCTCGGTTTCCGGTCAAGCCCCGCCACGGCCAACGGTACCCGAGGGCGCCGGGGGTTCAGTCGAGATCGATCCGCTCGGCGGGACCTTCGTCGGGGCCGTCCCCGCGGGGGTCGCGGTCGTCGGACGCCCTCCGGGGCCCCCGGGTCTCGCCCCGGGTCCAGCGGCCCTCGTGGCCCTCGACGGCGGAGCGATAGGCGGCGAGCAGCTCGGATCCGGCGGCCGCGAGGTGGTCGAAGACCTCGGGGTTGCGTTCGACGACGGGCTTCGCGGCGGTCTTCGCCTGGTCGACGATCTGGCGGACCGCCCCCTGTGCGGCGGCGCCGAAGAGCGGGTTGTTCAGCCCGGAGACCTTGTCGGCGACTGCCTCGAAGAGCCTGAAGAGCTCTTCGGCGGCCGTCCCGGTGGCTCCGGAGCCGGATCGCTCCTGCCCGCGCAGGCGCTCCTTCTCGGCGGCGAGGTCCTCGGCACAGGCCTTGGCCCAGGCGTCGTCGTCGGTGGGACGGTCGGTGGCCTCGCTCATGGCGGACTCTCCTGCGGGCGGCTGCTGGGCGTGCGTGCTGTCTCCCTTCGACGGTACCCGAACGGGGGTATCCGGTTCAGCGCGCACGGGGCCACAGGTCGGGGTCCGGGGTGAAGCGGATGCGGAGCTCGCCCCCGGTGAGGGAGGCACCGGAGACGGTGCAGCGGCGCAGTACCGGGGGCAGTGGAACGATCCTGCGGTACGGGCCCGCGGTGAGCAGCAGCTCGTCGCCGCGGCGGACGAGATCGAGGTCGCGTTTGTGCGCGCCGGGCAGCGGAACCACCCAGACGAGGACGCCGTCGTCGGCGAGCCGGTCCTCGACGGTCCAGGCCCGGCGGGGTGCGGCCGCGTCCGGGAGGAGTCCGCCGGCGGCGGCGAGCCGGTCGAGGTCGTCCTGGCCCTGGGGGGCGGGGCCGAGGTGGGCGAGGGCGACGACGGGGCTGTCGCCGGCCCACTCGGCGGCGTACTTCTCCTGCTGGGCGGCGAGCCCGGCGAGCCAGGGGTCTGCGGAGCCGTGCGGGACCATCCGGTTGGCGACGACGGCGGAGACCGGCAGCTGCTGGAGGGCGAGGCCGAGGCGGCCGAGGCGCAGCGCGTCGGCGGCGGCCGGGCCGGGCTCGGCGACCAGGCGCACTTCGGTGGTGTCGGCCTCGACGACGGCCTGGACGGCTGCCAGCTCCTCGTCCCAGTGCGCGGCGGCCTCGTAGAGCCACTGGGCGGGCATGGGCACGCCGGCCAGCTGCGCCAGTACGGGGCGCAGGGCGCGGGCGGCCTGCTTCTCGGCGGGGAGCAGGCGGGCGAGGTAGCGGCGCAGCTGGGCGGGGAGGGCGAGGGTGGCCACGGCCTGGTGGAGCGGGGGCAGGTCGACGACGACGAGGTCGGTGGCGGGTGCGGAGGCGGCCCGGCGCAGGGCGCGGAGCAGGGCGAACTGTTCGGATCCGGGCAGTTCGGTCAGTTCCTCGGCGCCCAGCGGCCGGGCGCCGACCATGGAGAGGAGAGCGGATCCGCGTTCCTGGAGGGCGACGAGTTCGTCGCGGAACTCCTGGCCGGAGTCCACCCTGGCGATGCTCAGGCCGGGCGGGAGCGGGTCGCCGAGGAGTTCGGCGAGCGGGTCGGCCGGATCGCCGGAGAGCAGCTGCACCCGCCGGCCCCTCCGGACCGCGGCGAGGGCGGTGGCGGCCGCCACGGTGGTCCGCCCGGACCCGCCGGGGCCGGTGATGAGCAAGGTGTGCATGTGCGGTGCTCCGGATCGGTGGGGTGCGCCGCCGCGCGGGGCTGCGGCGGGAACCCGCGGGTGGTGCCGCGCCGGGCCGGGCGCGGCACCACCCCTGGGTGCTCGGTCGGACTCGGGTGCCCGGTCGGGATCGACCCGGTCGGGATCAGACGGACTCGACGCGCTTCTTCAGGCCCGCCAGGGCGCGGTCGATGATGACCTTCTCGGCCTTGCGCTTGATCATTCCGAGCATGGGGATCTTGACGTCGACGGTCAGCTGGTAGGTGACCTCGGTGCGCGTGCCGCCGTCCACCGGGACCAGCCGGTAAGAGCCGTCGAGCTGGCGCAGCATCTGGGACTTGTCCAGGGTCCAGCTGACCTCGTCGGTGCCCTTCCAGGTGTAGGCGAGGGTGTGGTCGTCCTTGATCGCGCCCGCGTCGAGCAGCAGCCGGACCTTCTCGGCCCGGCCCCCGGCGTCGGTGGCGAGGACCTCGGCCTCCTTCACCTCGCCGGTCCACTCGGGGTAGCGGGCGAAGTCGGCGATCACGGCCATCACGTCGCCGGGCGCGGCATCGATCGTGATGCTTGAGCTGGTGTGTTCCGCCATCGCGGTCGCTCCTCCGGAGATTGTTCGAGGATGTGTACGGCCTCCGGCCGCCGCGTGAAGGCTACCGCGCGTGCGGACGCGGCCACTCCAGTGGTCGGGCGGTCCGGGTGCGGGCCGCATGGATCAGGCCGGTTCTCACCACTCCATGGCCCAGGGGCGGCCGGTCGAGGCGAAGTGTCCGACGTTCACGCACTCGGTGGCGCCGATCCGCATCCGCCGGACCAGCGGCTGGTGGACGTGGCCGAAGAGGGCGTAGCGGGGCCGGGTGCGACGGATGGCGGCCAGCAGGGCCTCGCTGCCGCGTTCGAAGCGGCGTGCGACGGTGTCGTAGCAGAGCTCGGGCACCTCCGGCGGGATGTGCGAGCACAGCACGTCGACCTCGCCGAGCGCCTCGACCTTGGCGGCGTACTCCTCCACGTCCACTTCGTAGGGGGTGCGCATGGGCGAGGGCAGACCACCGCCGACGAAGCCGAAGATGCGGCCCGCGATCTCCGCGCGCTGCCCGTCGAGCACGGTCAGGCCGTGGCGGTCGGCGTACTCGGGCCACAGCGTCGGGATGTCGACGTTTCCGTAGGTGGCGTAGGTGGGCCGGGGGAAGGCGGCGAACATCTCCGCGTACTGGCGGCGTACGGCGTTTTCGATCATCTGCTCGCGGTCGAGGCCCGCCCACAGCCGCCGGCCGAGGGCGCGAGCCTCTTCGAAGCGGCGCTGGTTGCGCAGCTCGACGATGAGGTCGGCGTTCTCGACGCCGAACAGGTCGGGGAAGATCCCGCGTGAGTGGTCGGCGTAGTCGAGGAAGAGGACGAGGTCGCCGAGGCAGATCAGGGCGTCGGCGCCGTCGCCGGCGCGGGCGAGGGCTTCGGTGTTGCCGTGCACGTCGCTCACGACGTGGACCCGGGTGCGGCTCGATCCGCTCGCGCCGCCGACGTTCCCGTCCCGCTTGCTGCCAGCCATGCGCACCACCCTAGGGGCACTGGTGAGGGCCGGGTAGTGGCGGTGTGAAAGGTCGGCCTACCTGCGGTTACTTCCGAGTCTCCGGAGGGGTCGACTACTGTCGGCGAGTCGGGGCCGGACCCCGTGAGTGCAGAATGTGACGCACGGAACATCTGGCCGGTTCCCTCTATCGGGAACCCACTACCGGTGGGTAACGTCCGGTCGGTCCACATGGTGGCGATGGCGCCCAGAGGAGCAGCAGTCTTGCGCGAGTTCAGCCTTCCGGCCCTGTACGAGGTCCCGTCGGACGGGAACCTGACGGATCTCATCCGCCGCAATGCCGCTCAGCACCCAGACACCGCCGTGATGAGCCGCAAGGCCGGCGGCCGGTGGCAGGACGTGACGGCGACCGAGTTCCTGGCCGAGGTCCGCGCCACGGCCAAGGGTCTGATCGCGGCGGGCGTCCGCCCCGGCGACCGCGTCGCCCTGATCTCCCGCACCCGCTACGAGTGGGTGCTCATCGACTTCGCGATCTGGAGCGCGGGCGGCGTCACCGTCCCCGTGTACGAGACGAGCTCCCCCGAGCAGATCCAGTGGATCCTCGGCGACTCCGGCGCGGTCGCCGTGGTCGTGGAGGGCCCCGGGCACGGCGAGGCCGTGGCCTCGCTGCGTGACCGCCTGCCGGAGCTGCGCGAGGTCTGGGAGATCGAGCAGGGGGCGGTGGAGGCGCTGAGGGCCGCGGGCGCGGCCGTCACCGACGCCGAGGTCGAGGAGCGCAGCAGTCTGGCGAACGCCGACGACCCGGCCACCATCGTCTACACCTCGGGCACCACCGGCCGCCCCAAGGGCTGTGTGCTGACCCACCGCAACTTCTTCGCGGAGTGCGGCAACGCGGTGGAGCGGCTGAGCCCGCTGTTCAAGACCGGCGAGTGCTCGGTGCTGCTGTTCCTGCCGGCCGCGCACGTCTTCGGGCGCCTGGTGGAGGTGGCGGCCGTACTGGCGCCGATCCGCCTGGGCTGCGTACCGGACATCAAGAACCTCACCGACGAGCTGCAGTCCTTCCGCCCCACCCTGATCCTCGGCGTCCCCCGGGTCTTCGAGAAGGTCTACAACTCGGCGCGCGCCAAGGCGCAGGCCGAGGGCAAGGGGAAGATCTTCGACGCGGCGGCCGACACGGCCATCGCCTACAGCCGCGCGCTGGACACCCCGCGCGGCCCGTCGTTCGGGCTGAAGCTCAAGCACAAGATCTTCTCGAAGCTGGTCTACAGCAAGCTGCACGCGGTCCTCGGCGGGCGCGGCGAATACGCGATCTCCGGCGGCGCGCCGCTGGGCGAGCGCCTCGGCCACTTCTTCCGCGGCATCGGCTTCACGGTCCTGGAGGGCTACGGCCTGACCGAGTCCTGCGCAGCGACCACCTTCAACCCGTGGGACAAGCAGAAGATCGGCACGGTGGGCCAGCCGATGCCGGGCTCCGTGGTGCGCATCGCGGACGACGGCGAGGTGCTGCTGCACGGCGAGCAGATCTTCACCGGCTACTGGAACAACGAGGCGGCGACCGCCGAGGCGCTGACCGACGGCTGGTTCCACACCGGCGACGTCGGCACCCTCGACGAGGACGGCTACCTGACGATCACCGGCCGCAAGAAGGAGCTCATCGTCACGGCGGGCGGCAAGAACGTGGCCCCCGCGGTGATCGAGGACCGGATCCGGGCGCACGCGCTGGTCGCCGAATGCATGGTGGTCGGCGACGCGAGGCCCTTCGTGGCCGCTCTGGTGACCATCGACGAGGAGTTCCTGGGCCGCTGGGCGGCGGAGAACGGCAAGCCGGCCGGGGTCACGGCGGCGGAGCTGCGCGAGGACGCGGACCTCATCGCCGCCGTCCAGAAGGCGATCGACGACGGCAACGCGGCGGTCTCCAAGGCGGAATCGGTGCGGAAATTCCGCATTCTGCCCTCCCAGTTCACGGAGGAGTCGGGACACATCACGCCGTCGCTGAAGCTCAAGCGCAACGTGGTGGCGAAGGACTACGCGGACGAGATCGAGGCGCTCTACCGCGGCTGATCCCGCCTCGGCGGGCCCGCGGCCGAGGCCGTGGTCAGCGGGGGTCGGCGGTGAGGATCCGGGCCATGTTCCGCTCGGCGAGGGCGGTGATGGTGACGAACGGGTTCACGCCGAGCGACCCCGGCACCAGGGAGCCGTCCACCACGTAGAGCCCCTGATAGCCCTTGACCCGCCCGTAGGCGTCGGTCGCGTCCCCGAGGACGCAGCCGCCCAACGGGTGGTAGGTGAAGTCGTCGGCGAAGGCCCGGTTCCCGCCGAACAGGTCGTAGCGGTAGATCGTGAAGTTGCGCCGGTTGATGCGGTCGAAGAGGCTCTTCGCCGCGTTGACCGCGGGCGTGTTCTGGTCCCGCCGCCAGTTCAGGCGTGCGGAGTCGGTGGCCGCGTCGTAGGTGAAGTACCCGCGCTCCGGGTTCCTGGTGATGGCCAGGTACATCGAGATCCAGTGTTCGAGGCCCATCGGGAGCGGGGCGATCTCGGCGAAGACCGGGTGTGCGGCGTTGTCCCAGTCGTCGATGCCCAGGGCGGGCATGGTGGCCTGGTGGGCGCCGACCGTGTCCCAGAGGTGGTTGGCGCGGGCGGTCATGACGTTGCCGTTCGGGCCCCAGCCGCGCCCGACCTGCTCACTGAGCGCGGGCAGGGCGCCGGTCTCACGGGCCCGCAGCAGGATCTCGGTGGTTCCCAGGCTGCCGGCGCCGAGGAAGAGCTGTCGGCAGCCGAGTTCGCGGACCTGG
Organism: Streptomyces sp. NPDC058880; assembly: GCF_042742535.1. Classification (NCBI taxonomy): domain Bacteria; kingdom Bacillati; phylum Actinomycetota; class Actinomycetes; order Kitasatosporales; family Streptomycetaceae; genus Streptomyces; species Streptomyces sp. NPDC058880. The sequence goes on along the minus strand of NZ_JBHYMC010000026.1, from coordinate 26,197 downwards.
GTGACCTTCCCCGTCACGTCGCTGGTCCGGACCGTCAGCACGTACCCGCCCGCGGGGTCGGGCCGCACCCCGACCACGCGCTGCATGGTCTCGATGGTGACGTTGCCGGTACCGATGGCGGCGGCGAGGTAGGTCTTGTCGACGCTCTTCTTCCCGTGGTTGTTGCCGTAGATGACCTCTCCGGCCAGTGCCGAGCGGGGCGCCGTGCCGGCGGCCTCGCGCTTCATGTGGGCGAAGTCGTAGACGTTGGGCACGAAGACGGTCCGCAGACCGGTGTTGCGGGCGTGCTTGCGGGAGATCCGGGCGAAGCGGTACCACTCGGTGGACTCGAACCAGGCCGGGTCGATGTCGTTCACGCCGAGCATGGCGCGGGCGCGCGGGAAGTACGTGCCGTACATCTCGTCGGCGTCCACCCCGGGGAAGACCTCGGTGAAGTACGACCGCCTGGGCGTGGGGGCCATGCCGCCGTTGACGAGGGAACCGCCGCCGACGCCGCGCCCCACGTAGACGGACATGCCGCCGTAGTTCACGCGGTCCAGGACGCCGGGGTACGGGCTGATGTCCCGGTTGACCACGTCCAGCCAGAGGAACTGCGCGAGCGGGGCCTCGGTGCGGGTGCGGAACCACATGGAGCGGTGGTCGGGGGCGGAGGTGGAGGGGAAGACCTTGCCGTCGGGCCCGGGGGTGTCCCACAGCCGGCCCATCTCCAGGACGACGGTCCGCACGCCCGCCTGCCCGAGCCGCAGGGCGGCGACGGCGGATCCATAGCCGGACCCGACCACGACGGCGGGGGCGTAGGGAGTGGCGGCGGGCTCGACGGCGGCGGCGGAGGCCGCCCCGATCCGTGTGAAGCCGAGCGCGGCGGCGGTCGAGAACGCGCCGAGACCCAGCATTTGACGACGTGTCAGGTTGGGTGTCATGGCCGCATCATGAGCGGATTCGGGCCGTCCGCCCAGACGCGGTGTTGACAGACATCCGAGGAACAGTCAGGCGTGGGAAACGACTCCGCCCGGTTCCTCCCGGCCGCCGCCGGCCTCTCCCGGCGGCTCCGGGCCCCTCCCGGCCGCCGCGGGCTACAACAGCTCGCGCAGGCGGGACGCCAGGAGGTCCCAGCGCCACTTCTCCTCGACCCAGGCGCGGCCCCGCTCGCCCATGCGGGCGCGCAGGTCCGGGTCCCGGAGCAGGGCCACGATCCGGTCCGCGGCCTCCTCGGGGGCACCGCCCCGCACCACCCAGCCCGTCTCGCCGTCCAGCACCGCGTCCGGCGCGCCGCCGGAATCGCCCGCGACCACCGGCAGGCCCGTCGCCGAGGCCTCCAGGTAGACGATGCCGAGCCCCTCCACGTCGAGACCGCCCCGCCGGGTCCGGCAGGGCATGGCGAAGACGTCGCCCGCGCCGTAGTGCGCGGGGAGTTCGGACCACGGGACGGCTCCCGTGAAGACCACCGACCGGGCCACGCCCGTGGACTCGGCCAGCGCGCGCAGGTCCGACTCGTACGGTCCGCCGCCGACGACCAGCAGCACGGCGTCGGGGACCGCGGCGAGGATCCTCGGCATGGACTCGATCAACGTGTCCTGGCCCTTGCGCGGGACCAGCCGTGACACGCACACCACCACGGGCCGGTCCGTCAGGCCGAGCCGGGCCCGGACCCCGTCGCCCCCCGACCCCGGGTGGAAGGTCTTCTCGTCGACGCCCGGCGGGAGTTGGACCATCCGCGCCGCCGCCCGGCCGGTGACCGCCGAGGCGATCCGGGACCGCGTGTACTCCCCCAGGTACGTGAGGGTGTCCGTGCCCTCGCCGATCCGCCGCAGCAGCCCGCGCGCGGCCGGCAGCTGGGCCCAGCCCGCCTCGTGCCCGTGGGTGGTGGCCACGATCCGCCGGGCACCGGCCCGCCGCAACGCCGGGCCCATCAGGCCGAGCGGGGCGGCGGCCCCGAACCACACCGACTCGCAGCCGTGTTCGCGCAACAGGCCGACGGCGCGCCGCGTCACCCGCGGGGTCGGCAGCAGCATCGTCGTACGATCGCGGACCACCTGGAACGGCTGCTCGGCGTCGAAGGCCGCGGTGGCCTCACGGCCCTCCGCGCCGTGCTTCCACGTGGAGGCGTAGACGACGACCCGGTCGGGATCCAGTCGCAGCGCCATGTTGTGGAGGAAGGCCTGGATGCCGCCCGGTCGCGGCGGGAAGTCGTTGGTCACGATCAGGGTCTTGTGCATCGCCTGCCGACAGTACCCGCTCAGCGCAGTTCCTCGCGAAGGAACTCCCGCCAGGCCTTCGACAGCTCCGCCCCGTCCACCCCGAGGGCGGTCGGCAGCGCGGTCTCCAGCGGTTCGCGGCCCGCCCGCCCGTACAGGTCCACCAGGGCCTCCTCGCCCCATTCGGCCGCGATCAGCCGGCAGGCCAGCCACGCCCCCTCGTAGGCCCGCGCGGCCGCCTCCGGGTCGCCGCCGAAGGCGAAGTCCTCCGTCCGGGGCAGGTCCCCCGGCAGTTCGCCGCGCCGCACCGCCCGGGCGAGCGCCGGGGCGGCCTGCGCGGGGGGCGTGGAGGCACCCCGGTACGCCGCCCAGTCCGCGAAGCCCTCGGAGAGCCACTGGGGGGTGGTGGCGGAGGTAGCGGCGCGCGTGGCCACGTGCGTGACCTCGTGGGTCAGGATGATCCGCCGGCCCTCCGCACCCAGCCCGGCGTACCCCTCCGGATTGAGCACGACCCGGTCCGCGGGGCCCGGGCCCGGGCCCGCCCGGCCGGTGGTGACGGCGCCCAGCCCCCGGTAGGTGTCGGCGGGCCGGCCCAGCAGCCGCGCCATCGCGTCGAGGGAGCCGGGGACCAGGACGACCACCCGCCCCGGCCACGGACCGGGCCAGGCGGCACGCGCGGCGGGCACCGCCCGGTCGGCCTCGGCGGCGACCTCCCGCAGCGTCCCGGCGCCCTGGCCGGCTCCGCCGAGCACCAGGGAGTAGGTGCCGGCGGCCACCGAGACCGGGCCCTGGTCCCACAGCTGCGGCAGGGCGCCCGGCGCGGGCCGGTCGGCGCTCACCCGCCAGGTGCCGCCCTCCCGGGCCAGCTCCACCTCGCGCGCCGACTCCTCGGGGGCGGTGTCGTGACCGGCCAGCCGGTAGCGCAGCCGGGCCGTGGCGACGGCCCGGTCGCCGTCGCGCCGCACCGCGGAGACCGTGTACGACCAGTCGGCCAGCGGAATCCCGGCGAGCCGCTCGGGCACCGACCGGGACCAGTCGGCGACGGCCCGGCGGACGTCCCGGCCGGCGGTGTCGGCGGTCCCGGCCGGCCGCGGGCCGCAGGCGACCGGCAGCGCGCACAGCAGGAGCAGCACGAGCGGCAGGAGGCGCGGCGGGCGGCGGACGGGGAGCATCCGCCGATCGTACGCAGGCCGCCCCGGACGGCGGGGAGGGGAGGGCGGCGGACGGAAGGGCGGCGGGGGGCGGTCCGCCGCCCGCGGGGTCAGGGGCGGGTCACCGCCGACACCGGCATCATCCCGACCGGGTCGTAGCGCACCCGCGCCCCGGGATAGGGGGCGTGGACCACCTGGCCATTGCCGACGTACATGCCGACGTGGCTGGCGTCGGACCGGTACGTCACGAGGTCGCCCGGGCGGGCCTGCGAGAGCGGCACCTGCCGCCCCGCGTGCCGCTGGGCCTGCGAGGTCCGCGGCAGCGAGACGCCCGCCTGCCGGTAGGACCAGACCATCAGCCCGGAGCAGTCGAAGCCGGAGGGGCCGGTGGAGCCCCACACGTACGGGCGGCCGACGGCGGCCCGGGCAGCCATCACGGCAGCCGCGGCGCGGCCGGAGGAGGGGCCTCCGCCGCCGGCGGGGCCCAAATCCGGCAGCGTTTCGTGGCGCCCGCCGGAGCGCGAGGAGCGCTCGAAGTCGGCCCGCTCCTCGGACGGCATGGAGTTGAGCAGCCGCTGGGCCGCGGCGAGCTTCGCGGTGACGGAGCGCTTGTGGCGGGCGACGTCGGAGCGCAGGGCGTCGAGTTCGGCGAGTTTGTGGGAGGCCTCCGCCCGCACCTGCCCGAGCCGGCGCTGTTCCTGGCGCAGTTCGTGGAGCTGCCGGGCCTGGCGCTCGGTCAGCCGGTCCAGGGCCGCGGCCTGTTCCAGGTAGGCGTCGGGGTCCTCGGCGAGCATCAGCCCGACGGCGGGGTCGATGCCGCCGCTGCGGTACTGGGCGCCTGCGAAGGTGCCGAGGACGCCGCGCAAGGTGTTGATGCGTTGCTGGCCGCGGGCGACGGCGTCCTGGGCCCGGTTGACCTCGGCGCGGAGCCTGTCGGCCTTCTCGCCCGCCTCGTTGAAGTGCTCGGTAGCCTGCTCGGCCTCCTCGAAGAGCCGGTCCACTTGGGCGCTGACGCCGGACCTGGTGCCGCCGCCGGGCTCGTGCGGGAGGCCCGGGGCCGCGCTCGCGGGTGCGGCGGCCATGGCGACCGCGGCGGTCGCCGCGGCGGCGGTGAGGACGGTGACCTTCGGGTTCCGGTCGAGGCCGCCGAACCCGGGCCGACGATGGGACGCCACGTGCACCCGCTCCCTTCCGCTGAGCGGGGCCCGGGGCCGCCCCCCGTGGACGGCCGTGTGCCGGGTTCCGCGCTGGCAGACAGTAGCCGTGCGACCACGCACCGACCAACGACCGCCGGAGGGCACACACGCCGACGCCCCGCCGGAGACGCAGGTCACTGGCGGGGCGTGGGTCAGAGCGGGGCCGCGGAATTCGCCCGGATGGGCGGTGTGCGGCGCGTCAGATGCGGACGCCGAACTGGAACGGCATGTTGTCCATCGACTCGTACTTGACGCCGCCGCGCGGGTTCGAGGCGTGCAGCGTCATGTTGTTGCCGGCGTACAGGCCGACGTGGTGCAGGTCCCCGTAGAAGAAGACCAGGTCACCGGGCTGGAGCTGGCTGCGGCTGATGCGCGTGCCGTCGTTGGCCTGGGTGTAGGTGACGCGGCTGATGCTGACGCCGGCCTGCTTGTACGCCCACTGGGTCAGCCCGGAGCAGTCGAAGGAGTTGGGGCCCTCGTGGCCCGATATGTACGCGCTGCCGAGCTTGGTCTTGGCGGCCGCCAGGGCGGCTCCGGCACGACCGGAGGCACTGACGTTGCCGAGGTCGACGCGCTGGCCGTCGGCGCGGCTGGCGCGCGACTCCTCGTCCTTGAGCGCGGCGCGCTCCTGCGCCGTAAGGGTGTTGAGGATGGCCTGGGCGGCGGCCAGCTTCTCGGACGAGACCTTCTTCTTCTCGGCCAGCTCCTTGCGGGTGGCGTCGAGGTCGGCGAGCTTGCCGGATGCCTCCTGGCGCTGCTGCGCGAGGGTGCGCTGCTTCGCCTGGATCTTCTGGACCGCTTCGACCTGCTTGCCGCTCAGGTGCTCCAGGGTGGCGGCCTTGTCGAGGTAGCCGTCGGGGTCCTCGGAGAGGAGCAGGGCGAGGGAGGGGTCGATGCCGCCGCTGCGGTACTGGGCACTCGCCATCGAACCGAGCGCGCTGCGCAAGTCGTTGAGCTCGCTCTGGCCGCGCGCGACCTGGTCCTGGATCTGCCCGATCTCCTTCTCCAGGGTCGCCTGGCGCTCCTTGGCCCCGTTGAACTTCTCGGTGGCCTGCTCCGCCTCTTCGTAGAGGGCGTCGACCTGGCTCTTGACCTCGTCCTTGCTCGGCTTCGCCGGGGCGGCGGAGGCACTCTGCGCGGTGAGCGCGACGGCCGCGGCCGCGACCGAGGTGAGCACGGTCACACGAGCGCGGGTCGGCTGCTTGGGTCGACGGTGGGACGCCACGAAGGCGAGCTCCTTCTTCCTAGAGCCGCCGAAGAACGCAACTCGGCAGCACCTCCGCCGCCACTCCGAATGAGTGATCTACCGCACGAAGGTTTGAGCAGACCCTAGTGACCCAGCTGTGATCAGTTCAAATCCTGCCGGGAAAAAACTCGGGCCCCGACCAGGTTCTTTACTTTCAGCGCACGCTCCGTGCCGAGCACTTGACGGTGCGTCCCCCACAGGAGGCGCCAATTCCGGCATTCAGGCTGAGAGTTACGAAACGCGCGAAAGCCGCTTCAGCAGCAAAGCGGACGTTACGGGCCGCGCCCCGGCCTTGGCCACCCCGTCGGCGACCTCCCGGTCCGTGGAGACCACGACCACCGGCCGGCCGGCCGGCTCCGCCCGCACCAACTGCCGGATCAGCTCGTCGGCGGTCACCCCGGCCTTGGAGAACAGCACCCGCACACCGCGCGGCGGAGCGAGCAGCACCGGAGCCGCCAGCTCCGCGCCGTCGAAGACACAGGTCATCTCCGCGCCCGTCTGCGCGGCCAGCATCGACAGCCCGCCCAGCAGCCGCAGTCGCTGCTTCTCCAGCGGCATCGTCGGATAGCCGGTCTTGGTCACGTTGTAGCCGTCGACCACCAAGTGGGCCTGGGGCAGCGCCAACAGCTGGTCCAGCAGCGCCGGATCGGTCTCCGACAGGGCCCGCGCCGCGATGTCCTTCGGCGTCATCCGGCCCGGCTCCACCGCGTCCACCGTGTCGGCCGGGCGGGTGTTCACCGGCGGCAGCGCCAGCTCGCGGCGCAGCCCCTGCGCCGCGTCCAGCACGGTGTCCAGCAGCAGTCGCAGCCGCATGTCCTCGATGCTGCGCCCCTCGCGGGTGGCCCGGCGCGAGGTCTCCAGCGCCGTCTCCACCTCCGCCAGGCGGGACTTGAGCCGACGGTTCTCACTCTCGGCCGCCGCCACCCTGGCCGCCGCCTCCCCGCGGATCCCGTCGATCTCGGCGGTCGCCTTGCGCAGGGCCGCCTCGCCGCGCTTGACGTCACTGAGGGCGCTGCGCAGCCGCCGCTGAAGCGATTCCGCTTCCTTTCGCGCGGCCTCCAGCTCGCCCCGCACCTGCTCGCCGCCCGTGCGCTGCAGCTCCCGTACCTGCTCCAGCTCCTCGCGCAGGCGCTCCAGCTCGCGCCGGGTCTCCTCGCCGACCCGCTCGGCGTCGGCGCGCTGCGCCTCCTCACCCGCGGCGGCCACCAGCTTGACCCATCCGGCGGGCCGCAGGACGAAGGCGGCCGCCGCCACGTCCAGCGGGTCCGCGGCCGCCGGCGGTGCGCCGGACTCCAGCGCACCGGCCAGGTCCGCCTGGGCCTCGCGCAGCTTCTCGGCGACCCTGCCGCGGAACACCGGATCGGTCTCGACCGCCGCGGCCATGGCGTTGCCCGCGAACTTGGCCCGCCGGGTCGGGGTGAAGCGGGCGTACTGGCGCAACTGCGCCGGCAGGTCCGCGACGGTCAGCGCGCCGAAGGCGTCCGAGACGAGCGCGACGACCCGGCGCCGCACGCCTTCCGGAAGCGGGCGGTCGAGCGCCTCCGCGGCGTCGTCGGCCGCGTCGGCCGACCCGGCGCCGCTTGCTGGCTCCACAATCCGTCACCCCTACCGTGATGGTCTACCTGCGGACGGGGCTCCGTCAGGAGTCCGCGCCCGGCCTGTCCACAAGCTCGATCTGGTCCACCGCGTTGCACCAGCGGCAGCGGACCGACTCGATGGTCTCATTGACCACCTCGCGCTCCTCGACCTTGGGCTCCCCGGCGAGGTCCAGGTGGACGTACTCGACGACCTTCGACGAGCGGGTGACATCGAAGCGCGTGAGGTTGCCGCACAGGGTGCAGCGCCACCGCGTGGTGTCGGTCGGCAGGGGAACCGTCATCGGGCTGCTCGCTCCTTCGTAGCTGATTCAATTAAAGCGGCCCGTTCGGCCGTCCGCGTCGGCCTGCGTACCGCAGCTCGTAACCCTACGGCCTGGCAGCGCTTCAGGTGGGGTGCGTTGCGTCATGCTCTGTCACATGATCGTAAGGTGGCGGACTGTGCGCGAGGCTGTCCGGGGACCGGTGGTCACCCACGCGCTGATCGCGGGCTGCGGCGTGGTGTTCGTCCTGAGCCCGGCCTCGGGGCTCAATCCGGTCTACGGCACCGGCGACGAACTACTGGTCGCGGGCGCCGAGTACTTCCGGCGCTGGGGCGTGGTCCCGGACGAGCTCTTCACGGACACCCCCCGTGCCTGGCTGACCCCGCTGACCGCGCTCTTCGTCCACGGCAGCTGGCTGCACCTGCTGGGCAACATGCTCTTCCTCTTCGTCTTCGGCGCGATGGCCGAGGAGCGAATGGGCCGCCCGGCGTTCCTCGTCTTCTACCTCTGCACGGGCTACCTGGCACTGGCGGCGTACGCGGCGGCCAACGCGGAGTCCGCGCAGACACTGGTGGGTGCTTCGGGGGCGATCTCGGCCGTCCTGGGGGCGTTCCTGTACCTGCTGCCGAGGGCGCGGGTGACGAGCCTGTTCCCGTTCCTGTTCTTCCTGCCCCTGCGGTTCCCGGCGTGGATCGTGCTGCTGTTCTGGTTCGCCCTGCAGTGGGTGGCGGCGCACCGCGCGGAGAGCGGGCCGGGAGTCGCCTATCTGGCCCATCTGGTGGGGTTCTCGCTCGGCTTCCTCTACGCATGGGCCCGGTATCGGGGTACGACTAGAGTGAGGCGACCAGCGACGGCCACCGAGGGAGACAGCCAGCCGTGATCACCGCGATCGTGCTCATCAAGACCAGCGTGGACCGCATCCCCGAGATCGCCGAGTCCATCGCCGCCCTCGACAACGTCAGCGAGGTCTACTCCGTCACCGGGACGTACGACCTGATCGCGCTGGTCCGCGTGAACCGCCACGAGAACCTGGCCGACATCATCCCCGGCCGCATCAGCAAGATCCCGGGCGTCGAGGCCACCGACACGCACGTGGCGTTCCGCACGTACTCGCAGCACGACCTGGAGGCGGCGTTCGCGATCGGCCTGGACGCGTAGCGCCGGCTTCGGCCGTCCACATCCCGGGCGCTGCCCGGACCCGCGCCTCCATCGCCGGCGAGGCTCAATGGGTGCGGGTTGCCCTGCGGGCGGCTCGGCGGGGCGGTGTCGGTCCGGTCCGGGGAGCGGCGCCGCCGCCGGGGCGTCTCCTCGCGCGGGGCACCGACCCGCGCTCCTGCGGCGCAGCCCCCGCGGAAAGCCGTCAGCCCACGGGGACGCAGCGGCCCTCCTCCGTGCGGTACTGCCACTTCGCGCCGTCCTCGACAAGCTCCTTGACCGCCCGGACGAAGCGCTCCACGTGCTCGTCCGGGGTGCCGGCGCCGAAGCTGACGCGGATCGCGTTCAGGGAGCGCTCGCCCGGAGCGGCCTCGGGGGCCCCGCACTCGCCCGGGGCCTGCGGCTCGCTGCCCAGCAAGGTCCGTACCAGCGGGTGGGCGCAGAACAGGCCGTCTCGGACGCCGATCCCGTACTCGGCGGAGAGCGCGGCGGCGAAGTGGGAGCTGTTCCAGCCGTCCACCACGAAGGAGATGACGCCGACGCGCGGGGCGTCATCGCCGAAGAGGGACAGGACCCGGACCGCCGGAACCTCCGCCAGACCCTCGCGGACCCGGGCCACCAGCCGCTGCTCGCGGGCCACCAGGGTCTCGAACCCGGCCTCGCTCAGGGCCCGGCAGGCCGAGGCGATGGAGTAGACGCCGATGACGTTCGGGGAGCCGGCCTCGTGGCGGGCCGCCGTGGTGTGCCACTCGACGTCCACGCCGCCGTCCTCACGGCGGGAGACCTTGCGGGAGGCCCCGCCGCCGGCCAGGTACGGATCGGCCTCCTGGAGCCAGTCGGCGCGGCCGGCGAGGACGCCCGAGCCGAAGGGCGCGTAGAGCTTGTGGCCGGAGAAGGCGACCCAGTCGACGTCGAGGTCCCGCACGGAGACGGGGTGGTGCGGGGCCAGCTGGGCGGCGTCCAGCACGATCCGCGCGCCGTGGGCGTGCGCGGCGGCGGCGAGTTCCTTCACCGGCCACAGCTCGCCGGTGACGTTGGAGGCGCCGGTGACGCACACGAGCGCCGGGCCGTAGGGCTCGCGGTCGGCGAGCGCCCGCTCCAGGGTGGCGACGGCCTCGGCCGGGGTGCGCGGCGCGTTGAGGTAGGTGACCTGCGCGTTCGTCCACGGCAGGAGCGAGGCGTGGTGCTCGGTCTCGAAGACGAAGACCTGGCAGTCGGCCGGGAGCGCCGCGGCGAGCAGGTTCAGGGAGTCGGTGGTGGAGCGGGTGAAGACGACCTGGTCGCCGGGGCGGCAGTCGAGGAACTCGGCGACCGTGGCGCGGCTCTGCTCGAAGAGGTCGGTGGACAGCTGCGAGAGGTATCCGGCGCCGCGGTGGACGCTGCCGTAGTAGGGGGCGTAGGCGGCCACGTCGTCCCAGACCCGCTGGAGGGCGGGGGCGCTGGCGGCGTAGTCGAGGGCCGCGTAGGTGACCTCGCCGCCGGTGACGAGCGGGACGGTGACGTCTCGGCCGAGGACGGCGAGCGGCTCGGCACAGGCGGGGTCCTGGGCGGTGGCGACGGTGGTGGCGGTGGCAGTGGCGGTGTTCAGGGATGCGGACATGGCGGTATCTCCCGGCAGGCAGGGCTGAATGGCTTCGGTGTGCCCGTACGCACGTGGGTACGGGAAGATCCCCGGGACGAGAGGAGGGCGCACGGAAGTGACCCTGGTCCGAGGGTGAAGAAGGGGCGTCGGTCGCCCTATCGCATTCGCTTGCTCACGGAAAACGCTCCTCGAAAGACCAGGACCCCTGGTGTCGAGGGATCCGCGCTTGCCGTAGGCCTTGCTGCCTACGACCTGGTCATCACCCGGGGCACCCCGCCACGGAAGGAGGGTTGCCGGACAGCAAGCCGGGGCCTACACGCTGTCACTCGTGACCTGGTCTGCATCCTGCCACATGATCGGCCGGCCGCCAGACCCCGGTCCACATCGCGGACCGGGGTCCGGCCGGAAACGGGCGCCGCGGTCAGGCGTTGCTGGCCGTCACCCAGCGCTCCAGCGCGGCCCTGGCGGCACCGGAGTCGATCGACTCGGCCGCGCGGGTGATGCCGGCCGCGATCTGCTCCTCCAGGCTGCCCGTGCCGGGGTCGAGGGCCACCAGGGCGGCCGCCGAGTTCAACAGCACGGCGTCGCGGACCGGTCCGGTCTCGCCGGCCAGCAGGCGACGGGCCACGTCCGCGTTGTACGAGGGGTCCCCGCCGGCCAGGGCCGAGACGTCCACCAGGGGGATGCCGACGTCACGCGGGTCGAAGGACTGCTCGGCGACCTCCCCGCCGCGGACCCACCAGACGCGGGAGGTCGCCGTGGTGGTCAGTTCGTCCAGGCCGTCGTCGCCGCGGAAGACCAGCGCCGAGGAGCCGCGTTCGGCGAGCACGCCCGCGACGATGGGCGCCATCCGGGGGTCCGCCACGCCGGTGGCCTGGGACCGGACGCGGGCCGGGTTGGTGAGCGGGCCGAGGATGTTGAAGGTGGTGCGGATGCCCAGTTCCCGGCGGGCACCGGCGACGTGGCGCAGGGCCGGGTGGAACTTCACCGCGAAGCAGAAGGTGATGCCGGCCTCCTCGGCGACCTCGACGACCCGGGCGGTGCTCAGGTCGAGGTTGACGCCGAGCTTCTCCAGGACGTCCGAGGAGCCGCTCGCGGAGGACGCGGCCCGGTTGCCGTGTTTGACGACCTTGGCGCCGGTCCCGGCCACGACGACCGCCGACATCGTGGAGATGTTCACCGTCTTGGCCCCGTCGCCGCCGGTGCCGACGATGTCGACGCTGGGGCCGGGCACCTCGATGAGGTTGGCGTGCTCGTACATGGCCCGCACGAGGCCGTTGATCTCGGCGACCGTCTCCCCCTTGGCACGCAGGGCGACCACGAAACCGGCGATCTGGGCATCGGTGGCCTCCCCCCGCATGATCCGGTCCATGGCCCAGGCCGTGTCGTCCGCGCGCAGGTCCCGGCCGGTCAGCAGGGCGTCGAGGACGCCCGGCCAGCCACGGGCCGCCACGCTGTCGCCGCCTGCCGGGGTCACAACGTTCATGGTCAGCTCCTGCTGCTGGTAGGGGTCCCCGTCGATTGGGAAGGAGATCAGCCTATCCAGCCCCGGTTACGGCAAAGAGCCCCGTCCAGACACTGGACGGGGCTCTCGCCGTGGCGACACCAGGACTGACCGAAATCAGTCCCTCATGCGGTGGTGCGGGGGATCAGTGGTGGCCGTGGCCGGACTGGATCTCCTTGTACTCCTCCACCGTGGGCTTCGGGATCTGGTTGCCCTCGGCGTAGAAGCCCTTGCTGAGCTTCGCGCGCAGCTTCTCGGTGGCCTTCACCTTGCGCTCGACGCCGTTCTCGTCGACCGTCGGGCCGATTTCGAGCGGCTTGTACTGCTCGTGCGCGGTGAGGGTGTGCAGCTTGCCCTGCGAAAGCGGCTCGTGGACCTCGACGAACTCACCGTGCGGCAGGCGCTTGATGATGCCGGTCTCGCGACCGTGCAGCACCTTGTCCCGGTCCCGGCGCTGGAGGCCGAGGCAGATCCGCTTGGTGACGATGAAGGCGAGGACCGGGCAGACGAAGAAGCCGATCCGCGCGAACCAGGTGATCGAGTTGATCGACAGGTGGAAGAACTGCGCGAACATGTCGTTTCCACCGGCGATCAGCAGGACGACGTACCAGGTCAGCCAGGCCACACCGAAGGCGGTGCGGGTCGGGACGTTGCGCGGGCGGTCCAGGATGTGGTGCTCGCGCTTGTCTCCGGTGACCCAGGACTCGACGAAGGGGTACACGGCGATCGTCGCCAGGACCATCGGGAAGATCATCAGCGGGATGAACACGCCGAGGACCAGCGTGTGACCCCAGAGGTTGATCTCCCAGCCCGGCATGGCACGGATGAGGCCCTCGGAGAAGCCCATGTACCAGTCCGGCTGCGCGCCCGTGGACACGTGGTCCGGGACGTAGGGTCCGAGCGCCCAGATCGGGTTGATCGAGGCGATGCCCGCGATGGCCGCGATGATGCCGAAGACCAGGAAGAAGAAGCCGCCCGCCTTCGCCATGTACACCGGGAGCAGCGGCATGCCGACGACGTTCTTGTTCGTCTTGCCGGGACCCGCGAACTGGGTGTGCTTGTGGTAGAAGACCAGGATCAGGTGGGCCACCAGCAGGCCCATCATGATGCCCGGCAGCAGCAGGATGTGGATCGAGTAGAACCTGGCCACGAAGTCGTGCCCGGGGAACTCGCCGCCGAACAGGAACATCGACAGGTACGTGCCCACGACCGGCACGGACAGGATCGCGCCCTGCATGAAGCGGACACCGGTGCCCGAGAGCAGGTCGTCCGGCAGGGAGTAGCCGGTGAAGCCGGTGAACATGCCGAGGACCAGCAGCAGGAAGCCGAACAGCCAGTTGATCTCGCGCGGCTTGCGGAACGCGCCGGTGAAGAAGACGCGCATCATGTGCACCATCATCGCCGCGACGAAGATCAGGGCCGCCCAGTGGTGGATCTGCCGGATGAGCAGACCACCGCGGACGTCGAAGCTGATGTCCAGCGTCGAGGCGAACGCCTCGGACATCCGCACACCCTGCATCGGCACGTACGAGCCGTGGTACACGACCTCGTTCATGCTCGGGTGGAAGAACAGCGTCAGGTACACACCCGTGAGGATGATGATGATGAAGCTGTAGAGCGCGATCTCACCCAGCATGAAGGACCAGTGGTCCGGGAAGATCTTGCGCATGTTCGCCTTGGCCAGGCTGTAGATGCCCAGGCGGCCGTCCGCCCAGTCAGCCACGCGCTCGCCGGCGGGCGCTTTGCGCGCCTGTGCGTCAGTGGTCGCAGTACTCATCCGCGCTCCCAGAATGCAGGACCGACGGGCTCTTCGAAGTCGCCGAGCGCTTCGAGGAAGCCTTCGTCATTCACACCGATCCGCAGCTGCGGAAGCGCGTGACCGGCCGGGCCGAAGATGACACGGGCGCCGTCGGAGAGGTCGAAGGTGGACTGGTGGCACGGGCAGAGCACGTGGTGCGTCTGCTGCTCGTACAGGCTGATCGGGCAGCCGACGTGGGTGCAGATCTTCGAGTAGGCCACGATGCCCTCGTGGGACCACTCCAGCTCCTGCTTGTCCTTGATGTCCTCCGGCTTGAGCCGGACGATCATCAGGGCCGCCTTGGCGATCTGGGTCATGTAGTCGTGCGCGTCCTCCTCCAGGCCCTCGGGCTTGGCGAAGGTGAGCGAACCGACCAGGACGTCCTCGGGACGCAGCGGCTCCATCGTGTTCTGGTTGATGAGCAGCTTGCCCTTCGCCCAGACCGTCTTGCGCAGCTTCTCCTCGGGCAGCGGGCCCAGGTCGCGCAGCAGCATCACACCGGAGAGCGGGACCAGAGCCAGCGCGCCCAGCATGGTGTTGCGGATCAGCGGCCGCCGGCCGATGCCGGACTCGTTCGCGCCGTCGGCGAAGTCCTGCATGACCTTGGCCCTGACCTCCGGCGCGGCGGAGATCTCGTGGCGGTCGTCGGCGACCTCCACGTCGGACATCAGGGTGCGGGCCCAGTGCACGGCACCGGCGCCGATGCAGAACAGCGCGATGCCCAGGGTGACGCCCAGCGCGAAGTTGAGCGCGCTCACCTTCCCGATGGGGAAGATGTACACGATCTTGTCGACCGGGAGGATCACGTAGGAGGCGATGAAGGCGACCGTGGCCAGCATCGACACCGTGAACAGCATCGCGACCGTGCGCTCGGAACGCTTCGCCGCCCGCTCGTCGATGTCCTGGATGCGCGGCTTGTGGACCGGCAGGCCCGGGTCGGCGAACGGGTCGTCCGCGACCGCTACGCCACCGTGGTGCGCGTCGCCCTGCTCGCTCGGCAGGTGCTTGTCTTCGGGAATCTCTTGGCTACTCATGACTTCTTGGCCTTAGCGGTGTGGGCCGCGACCCAGACGGCGACAGCGATCAGCGCACCCAGTCCGAAGACCCAGCCGAACAGGCCCTCGGAGACCGGGCCGAGCCCGCCGAGCTTGAGGCCGCCGGGGTTCGTCGACTTCTCGCCGTTGACGTTCTGGAGGTACGCGATGATGTCCTTCTTCTGCTGCTCCGGCATGGTGCTGTCAGGGAAGGAGGGCATGTTCTGCGGGCCGGTCTGCATGGCCTCGTAGATGTGCTTCGGCGTGACGTCCTCAAGGTTGGGGGCGTACTTGCCGTTCGTCAGCGCGCCGCCCTCGCCGGTGAAGTTGTGGCACTGCGCGCAGTTGTTGCGGAACAGCTCACCGCCCTTGGCGATGTCGGCGTCCGCCGGGTCGTACTGCTTCTCGGTCGGCGTGATCGGGCCGGCACCGAGGGAGGCGATGTACGCGGCCAGCTGGTCGATCTGCGCCTGGGTGTAGATGACCGGCTTCTTCGGCACCTGGGCGCCGGGCTGCTGGGCGGGCATGCGGCCCGTGCTCACCTGGAAGTCGACGGCCGCGGAGCCGACGCCGACCAGGCTCGGGCCGTCAGAGGAACCCTGACCGCCGGTTCCGTGGCAGCTTGCGCAACCCACGGCGTAGAGCTTCTTGCCCTCCTCGATGGCGAGGGACTGGGCGGTTTCATCGGCCTGCGCCTTGCCCGCGGGAGCAAAGGCGGCGTACAGCCCCCCAGTGGCCGCCAGCGCGAGGAGTAGAACGACGACCGCCGCCAGCGGATGGCGTCGTCGTGCGGAGAGCTTTTTCACGGATTACCCCGGTGTCAGGATCTTCTGCGTCGGTGTGTCTGGATGGAGTGCCGGGTCGGGCCCGGTGACGTGTTCGCTACTTGATCAGGTAGATCGTGGCGAAGAGGCCGATCCAGACGACATCGACGAAGTGCCAGTAGTAGGACACGACGATGGCCGACGTGGCCTGTTCGTGGGTGAACCTCTTGGCCGCGTACGTCCGGCCGAGGACCAGCAGGAAGGCGATGAGGCCGCCCGTCACGTGCAGACCGTGGAAGCCGGTGGTCAGGTAGAACACCGAGCCGTACGGACCGGACGAGAGGCTCATGCCCTCGTGCTTGACCAGCTCGGTGTACTCGAACACCTGGCCGCCAATGAAGATCGCACCCATGACGAACGTGATGATGAACCACGTCCGGAGCTTCTTCACGTCACCGCGCTCGGCGGCGAACACGCCGAGCTGGCAGGTGAGGGAGGAAAGCACCAGGATCGTCGTGTTCGTCGCCGAGAAGGGCAGATTCAAGGCCGAGGCCTGCTCTGTCCAGTACTCGGGACCCGTCACGGATCGCAGGGTGAAGTACATCGCGAAGAGGGCCGCGAAGAACATCAGCTCGGAACTCAACCAGATGATGGTTCCGACGCTGACGAGGTTCGGCCGGTTGACCGTCGGGTGCGCGTGCCCGGTATCTACTGTCGTTGCTGTCGCCACGACCGACATTATGTCGGTCGCTTATCCCGCCCTCACCCCGGGGGGTGCCGTTCGGAGTGTCAGGGGCGTGTGCAAGGCCCGAACGGCCCATCAGATGACGGCCCCGCGCACTCTCGTGCACCTGTCCGAACCGATGCTGACACGGCGGTGGGAGGAGTAGCATCCCGCGCAACATCAACGTGATTCATGGGACACGTGGAGGATCGAAATGCGGGCGACTGCGCGGGTTCTGGTCTACAGCGACGACGCGGGCACCCGGGAGCAGGTGAGACTGGCGGCGGGCCGCCGTCCCGCCGCTGATCTGCCACCGGTGGAGTTCCTGGAGTGCGCGACGCTGCCGGCGGTCCTGACGGAGCTGGACGCGGGCGGGATCGACGTGTGCGTGCTGGACGGCGAGGCGGTCCCGGCCGGGGGCATGGGTGTGTGCCGGCAGATCAAGGACGAGATCTTCCGGTGTCCGCCGGTGCTGTTGCTGATGGGGCGCCCCCAGGACGCCTGGCTGGCCACATGGAGCCGCGCGGACGCCGCGGTGACCCTTCCGGTGGACCCGGTGGAGTTCGCGGACGCGCTGGCGGGCCTGCTGCGTTCCCGACTGTCCCTGGACGCCTAGGGCCCGGCCGGCGGATCGGCCGGACGGGCCCCGGGGACCGGCCGTCAATCCGGGGCGCCGCCCGTCGCACGGGCGGGTGATCCCGAGCGGCACGTACGACGGGGAGTGAGGGCGCACGCGCCGGGAACCGCCGGGCACCAAGCGGTTCTCCGGACGCGTGCGCCCTCACCGGCCGGCCGGCGGCGCCCCGGAGGGGGACCGGGCCGGATCCTCAGACCGTGGGCCGCAGGCGGGCCTGGTCGATGGTGCTGCGGCCTTCCTGGGTGCCCTTGAGGAGGGCGCTGCCCTCGCGCCAGTCCTTCCAGTCCATGTTCCAGTCGCCGAATCCGTTGCCGAAGATGTCCATGTCGTCGCCGATGCTGTTGATCACCTGGACGATGTCGCCCTCGGTGATGTTCTCGTAGAACCAGGCGGCGTTGCCCGTGCTCATGCCGGTGCAGCCGTGGCTGACGTTGGCGTAGCCGTGAGAGCCGATGGACCAGGGCGCGGCGTGCACGTATTCACCACTCCAGGTGACGCGGGTGGCGTAGTAGACGGGCAGGTTGTAGTACTCGCTGCCGCCGATGCCGACGGTGTCCCCGCGCATCTGTACGTAGTACTGCTTCCCCAGCACCACCTTGATGCCGTTGCGGGTGGAGAACCCGGGCTTGCCGGTGGTGACCGGAATGGAATTGATCACTTCTCCGTTGCGCTTGAACGTCAGCCAGTGGGCGGCGGCGTCGGTGGTGACCTCGACCCGGTCGCCGATCTCCAGCTTCAGCGGCTTGGCGGCGGCCCCGTGGAGCTCGTCGGTGATCCTGATGCCCTCCAGGTTGCTCCGTACGGAGACGGCGGTGTTGGCGGGCCAGTAGTCCTTCGGGCGGTAGTGCAGGTGCTTGTCGTCGACCCAGTGCCAGGCGCCCTCCACCCCGGGAGGGGCATCGACGACCAGGCCGCGTTCCACGACGGCGCGGGCCGCCTTGTCCTTGACGGGCTCGTTGAGTTCGGCGGTGAGGGGCTGGCCGACGCCGTACTTGCCCTCCTCCGGGCCGAACTCGACCTTGAGGACTCCCTTGGACGGGGTGGTGTCGAAGGCCATCGTGCGCTGGCCCGGGGCACCCCTCTCGTCCTCCGTGCTCACGGTGACGGTGTAGCGCACACCTGCGGCCATGGGGACGGTGCTGTGCCACCGGTCCCCCGTGGCGCTGAGTTCGCCCGCCAGGCGGCGGCCGTGGGTGTCCACGACCGTGACGTCGGTGATCCGGCTGCCCTTGGCCTTGGCGGTGATTTCGAGGGGCCGGTTGGGGTCGACGGGCCGGCTGCCCGCCGTCTGGTTGAAGGCGACCTGCTCGCCCGCGTCGACCGGGCGGGCTGACAGCGGGTTGTCGCCGGACCCGCATGCGGTGGCGCCGGCCCCGAGGGACGCGACCAGCAGGGAGCAGCTGAGTACCGTCCAAAGACGCGGTGAGTGCTTCATGGACCCAACGCTATGAAGATATGACAATTACGGCGCGCGGGGTGACTGCAAACGAGGGGCCCGGACTCCTCCGAAGAGGTGTCCGGGCCCCACGTGGTGCGCGGCCGGGCCGCGCGCATGCTGCTTCTCGCGCCTACTGGTTGGCGTTCTCACCGCGGTAGTACTCGTACACCCAGCCCCACAGGCCGATCAGGATGATCGGGGCCGAGAAGTACATGAGCCACCAGCCGAAGACGACGCCCAGGAAGGCGAGCGCGCCACCGATACCGAGCGAGAGCGGCTGCCAGCTGTGCGGGGAGAAGAACCCCAGCTCGCCGGCCTCGTCGGCGACGTCGGCCTCCAGGTTGTCCTGGGCCATCTCGTCGACGCGCTTGGCCGTGAAGGCCAGGTAGTAGCCGATCATGACGCTCAGGCCGAAGGCCAGGAAGAGCGCAGTGGTACCGACGGGCTCCTTCGACCACACGCCGTACACGACGGCCATGATCAGGATGAAGAAGGAGAGCCAGAGGAACATCTTGCCCTGGATCTTCACTTGCCGGCCTCCTTGCCACCGGTGACGGCCGCCTTGGCGCCGTGGTCCTCAAGGTGGTCGAGCGCCGCGATCTCCGGGTGGTGGAGGTCGAAGGCGGGCGACTCGCTACGGATGCGCGGCAGCGTGAGGAAGTTGTGCCGCGGCGGCGGGCAGGAGGTCGCCCACTCAAGCGAACGGCCGTAGCCCCACGGGTCGTCGACCTCGATCTTCTTGCCGTACTTGGCCGTCTTCCACACGTTGTAGATGAACGGCAGCATCGACAGGCCGAGCACGAAGGAGCTGATCGTGGAGATCGTGTTCAGCGTGGTGAAGCCGTCGGCCGCCAGGTAGTCGGCGTAGCGGCGCGGCATGCCCTCCGCACCCAGCCAGTGCTGGACCAGGAAGGTGCCGTGGAAGCCGATGAACAGCGTCCAGAAGGTGATCTTGCCGAGGCGCTCGTCCAGCATCTTGCCGGTGAACTTCGGCCACCAGAAGTGGAAGCCGGCGAACATCGCGAACACCACGGTGCCGAAGACGACGTAGTGGAAGTGGGCGACGACGAAGTACGAGTCGGAGACGTGGAAGTCCATCGGCGGCGAGGCCAGGATGACGCCGGTCAGACCACCGAAGGTGAAGGTGACCAGGAAGCCGATCGTCCAGAGCATCGGGGTCTCGAAGGACAGTGAGCCCTTCCACATGGTGCCGATCCAGTTGAAGAACTTCACACCGGTCGGTACCGCGATCAGGAAGGTCATAAAGGAGAAGAAGGGCAGCAGCACACCGCCGGTGACGTACATGTGGTGCGCCCACACGGTCACCGAGAGGCCGGCGATCGCGATCGTCGCGGCGATCAGGCCGATGTAACCGAACATCGGCTTGCGCGAGAAGACCGGAATGATCTCCGAGACGATGCCGAAGAACGGCAGCGCGATGATGTACACCTCTGGATGTCCGAAGAACCAGAAAAGGTGTTGCCAGAGCAGTGCGCCACCGTTGGCGCTGTCGAACACGTGCGAGCCGAACTTGCGGTCGGACTCCAGCGCGAAGAGCGCGGCGGCCAGGACCGGGAAGGCGAGCAGGACCAGGACACCGGTCAGCAGCACGTTCCAGGTGAAGATCGGCATGCGGAACATCGTCATGCCCGGAGCGCGCATGCAGATGATCGTGGTGATGAAGTTGACCGAGCCGAGGATCGTACCGAAGCCGGAGAAGGCCAGACCCATGATCCACATGTCGGCGCCGATGCCCGGCGACCGGACCGCGTCCGACAGCGGGGAGTAGGCGAACCAGCCGAAGTCGGCGGCGCCGTTCGGCGTCACGAAGCCGGCCACCGCGATGGTCGAGCCGAAGAGGTACAGCCAGTACGCGAACATGTTCAGCCGCGGGAACGCCACGTCGGGCGCGCCGATCTGCAGCGGCATGATCCAGTTGGCGAAGCCCGCGAACAGCGGGGTGGCGAACATCAGCAGCATGATCGTGCCATGCATGGTGAACGCCTGGTTGAACTGCTCGTTCGACATGATCTGCGTACCCGGACGGGCCAGCTCGGCGCGCATGAAGAGCGCCAGGAGACCGCCGATGATGAAGAACACGAACGAGGTGACCAGGTACATCGTGCCGATGGTCTTGTGGTCGGTGGTGGTGAGCCACTTCACGACCACGTTGCCCGGCTGCTTGCGCCGCACCGGCAGCTCGTTCTCGTACGAGTCAGCTGCGGCGGCACCCTGGGATTCGTTGAGGATGCTCACAGTTTGTTCACTTCCGCATTCCGGGCCGGGTCGGTCTGCTGGATGCCGGCAGGGAGGAAGCCGGTCTGACCCTTCTCCGCCAGGTCCTTCAGGTACTCCTGGTACTTCTCGGGCGAGACCACCTTGACGTTGAAGAGCATCCGGGAGTGGTCGACGCCGCAGAGCTCGGCGCACTTGCCCATGAAGGTGCCCTCTTGGCTCGGGACGACCTCGAAGACGTTGGTGTGGCCCGGGATGACGTCCTGCTTGAACAGGAAGGGGACCACCCAGAAGGAGTGGATGACGTCGTTGGACGACAGGATGAAGCGGACCTTCTCACCCTTGGGGAGGACCAGGGTCGGACCCGGGTTGCCCGTCTGCGGGTTGCGGTCGCTCGGGACGCCCTTCTCGTAGACGCCCTCGGCGCCCGCCGGGAAGTCCTTGGTGAAG
This sequence comes from Streptomyces sp. NPDC058880, assembly GCF_042742535.1. Lineage (NCBI taxonomy): Bacteria > Bacillati > Actinomycetota > Actinomycetes > Kitasatosporales > Streptomycetaceae > Streptomyces > Streptomyces sp. NPDC058880. The sequence continues at coordinate 5,230 of NZ_JBHYMC010000026.1, read as the reverse complement.
CGGTCCGGAATGGAGGCGAGCTCCTTGGGAACCGCACCCGCCTTCGGGGTAGCCGCGTCGCCGTCGACGTTCTCGATGTAGTTGAAGCCCCAGCTCCACTGGAAGCCGATCACGTTGATCGTGTGCGCCGGCTTCGGGGTGAGGGCGAGAAGCTTGGACTCGTCACGCGCGGTGAAGTAGAAGAGCACCGAGACGATGATGAGCGGGACGACCGTGTACAGCGCCTCGATGGGCATGTTGTACCGGGTCTGCGGGGGGACCTCCACCTTCGTCCGGCTGCGCCGGTGGAAGATGACGCTCCAGATGATCAGGCCCCACACCAGGATGCCCGTGACGAGCGCGGCCGCCCAGGATCCCTGCCACAGGGAGAGGATGCGCGGCGCCTCCTCGGTTACCGGAGTCGGCATTCCGAGGCGGGGGAAGTCTTTCCATGTATACGAGCAACCAGTGGCGGTCGCCAGGACCACGCCCGCAGTCAGCGCCTGCAGCAGCTTCCGCCGCATCGGGCGCCGCGGCGAGCGGTCGGAGCCGTAGGGACTCACGTAGCGCCTTCCCGAGAGTCTCGGCCCGCGCGGCCGGCCGCGGCCGTGTTCGGGTCGGTCGCCGGCCCTGACGCAGGCAGGGGTTTGGATGTTTATGCGGACCAAACCCTACTGGACGCTATTTGGGGTCGCGCGGGGAGGGTGCCCAACGCGCCGCTACTGCCCCCGAAGGGATGGATCCGCCGTACGGGGGACGGCGGACACGCCCCTGAATGACGGGCTCCGGGGCCCATCTGACGCCCCCTGACCTCGAACGCTCCGGGGCCGGCGCTAGCGTGGCGGGATGCCGTACTTCGACAGCGCGTCCGCCGCTCCCCTGCACCCCGTGGCCCGGCAGGCGCTGCAGGCCTCCCTGGACGAGGGCTGGGCCGATCCGGCCCGGCTGTACCGGGAGGGCAGGCGCGCGCGGTTGCTGCTGGACGCGGCGCGGGAGGCCGCCGCGGAGGCGGTGGGATGCCGCGCCGACGAGCTCGTGTTCACTCCTTCGGGGACGCACGCGGTTCACTCGGGCATCGCCGGCGCCCTCGCCGGCCGCCGACGCGTCGGCGGCCATCTGGTCGTATCGGCGGTCGAACACAGTTCTGTACTGCATGCGGCGGCGGCGCACGAGGCGCGCGGCGGGCACGTCACCGAAGTCCCCGTGGACCGCTGGGGCGCGGTGTCCCCCGCCGGGTACGCGCAGGCGCTGGCACCGGCGACGGCGCTCGCCTGCCTCCAGTCCGCCAACCACGAGGTGGGCACGGTCCAGCCGGTGGCCGAGGTGGCGGAGGTCTGCGGGGCGGCGGGGGTGCCGCTGCTGGTGGACGCGGCGCAGTCGCTGGCCTGGGGGCCCGTGGAGGGCGCCTGGTCCGTCCTGGCGGCGAGTGCGCACAAGTGGGGCGGCCCGCCCGGGGTGGGCCTGCTGGCGGTCCGCAAGGGGGTGCGCTTCGCACCCCACGGCCCCGCGGACGAAAGGGAGTCGGGGCGCTCCCCCGGCTTCGTGAACCTTCCCGCGATCGTGGCGGCGGCGGCCTCCCTGCGGGCGGTACGAGCGGAGGCGGACGCGGAGGCGGCCCGGCTGCGGATCCTGGTGGATCGGATCCGGCGGCGGGTGGTGCGGCTCGTCCCGGACGTGGAGGTGGTCGGCCACGCGGACCGGCGGCTGCCGCACCTGGTCACCTTCTCCTGCCTGTACGTCGACGGGGAGGCGCTGCTGCACGAGCTGGACCGGGCGGGCTTCTCGGTCTCCTCGGGCTCCTCCTGCACGAGCTCCACGCTGACCCCCAGTCACGTGCTGCGGGCGATGGGCGTGCTGTCGGAGGGGAACGTACGGGTGTCCCTGCCGGCGGGGACACCGGCGGCCGAGGTCAACGCCTTCCTGGAGGTGCTGCCGGGTGCGGTGGCGGGCGTACGGGAGCGGCTCGGGGTCTCGGAGGCGCCCGCGGTGGTGCCGGAGGCGGAGTCCCTCGAACTGGACGCGCTCGGGCTGCGCTGCCCGCAGCCGGTGATCGAGCTGGCCCGGGCCATCGGCCGGGTCCCGGTGGGCGGCACGGTGACCGTCCTGTCGGACGACGAGGTGGCGCGGCTGGACATCCCGGCGTGGTGCGCGATGCGCGGGCACGCGTACCTGGGCGAGAGCCCCCGTGCCGCCGGCTCCGCGTACACGGTCCGCCGCGGGGCGTAGCCGCGGCGGGGCACAGCCGCGGCGGGGCACAGCCGCGGCGGGGCCGGATCCGACCCCGCCGCCTCCGGCCCCGGCCGCGATCCGCCGGGCGGAGCCTAGGCCAGGTGGGCGCGGACCTCGGCCGCGGCCTCTTCGCCGTAGGCCTTGGTGAAGCGCTCCATGAAGTGGGCACGGGCGAGCGTGTACTCCTGGGTGCCCAGCGTCTCGATGACGAGGGTCGCGAGCATGCAGCCGAGCTGCGCCGCGCGCTCCAGGCCGACGCCCCAGCCCAGGCCCGTCAGGAACCCGGCGCGGAAGGCGTCGCCGACACCGGTCGGGTCGACCTTCGCGTTCTCCTCGGGGCAGCCGACGACGATCGGGGCCTCGCCGGACCGCTCGATCCTGACGCCGTTGGAGCCCAGCGTGGTCACGCGGGTGCCGACCTTGGAGAGGATCTCCTCGTCCGTCCAGCCGGACTTCGACTCGATGAGGCCCTTCTCGTACTCGTTGGAGAAGAGGTAGGTCGCGCCCTCCATCAGGGTGCGGATGTTGTCGCCGTCCATGCGGGCGATCTGCTGCGAGAAGTCGGCGGCGAAGGGGATCCCCCGCGTCCGGCACTCCTCCGTGTGGCGCAGCATCGCCTCGGGGTCGTCTGCGCCGATGAGGACGAGGTCGAGGCCGCCCACGCGGTCGGCCACGGACTTCAGCTCGATCAGGCGGGCCTCGCTCATCGCGCCCGTGTAGAAGGAGCCGATCTGGTTGTGGTCGGAGTCCGTGGTGCACACGAAGCGCGCGGTGTGCAGCACCTCGGAGATGCGGACGGACTGGGTGTCGACGCCGTGCCGGTCGAGCCAGGCCCGGTACTCGTCGAAGTCGGAGCCGGCGGCTCCGACCAGGATCGGGCGGCTGCCGAGCTGCCCCATGCCGAAGCAGATGTTCGGGCCCACACCGCCCCGCCGGACGTCGAGGTTGTCGACGAGGAAGGAGAGGGAGACCGTGTGCAGCTGGTCCGCGACGAACTGGTCGGCGAAACGGCCGGGGAAGGTCATGAGGTGGTCGGTGGCGATGGAGCCGGTGACTGCGATGCGCACGGCGTGGACGCTCCTGCTGAGGACGGCGAGGGACAGTCAAAACTACCCGGTAAGTGCCCCCCGGCCGAACCCCAGGACGAACCCCAGAAACTACCCCTTAGTAGGTCTTTCTTCGCGAGAGCTCCGGTGCCTACGGTGCCCTCATGACCTATACCGACGGTTACGGCTGCTCCGAGTACACCGCCGACCGGCGCGGAGCGGAAGGCCCGGGACGGCCCGGCTTCGCCCGCCTGCTGGGGGACTGCGCCCGGATGGCCCCGCACTGGGGCGTCGAGGAGGGCCCCCGGCAGGTCCGGGTGGCTCCCTCGCAGATCCACGGGGTCAGGGTTCCGGCCGCCTCGGCCCGGCTGATCGCCTCCACCGCCGCCTACGGGGACCAGTAGGAGGGCGCCCGGAAGCCGGAGGGAACCGGTTGCGCCCCCGTTCCGTCACACCCGCATCAGACACTGCGGGACCAGTGAAGGAGCGATGCGGTGACCAGCGAAGAACCCGGCACGTCAAGCGGCACACGACGGCGGCCCGCCTGGGTCGTCGGCTCGATCACGGCCGCCGTCCTGCTCGCGGGCGGCGGCACCGCCTACTGGGCGTCCGCGGCCCAGGGGGACGGAACGGCCCGCCGGACGGGTGACAGCGCGGCATCCGCACCCCGTGACGCGGGTGACCCCTCGGGTCCGGGCATCGCGCCCGGGGAGCCGGATCCTTCGGGCGGGGGTGTGGTCTACCGGACCGATGTGAAGCTGCCCGAGGCCCCGCCGGCGGCGCCCGCCTACCGCGTGTCGGGGGAGGTCGCGCAGGCCGATGTGGCCCGGCTCGCGACGGCCCTGGGCCTCACGGGCGCCCCGCGGCTGGAGGGGGACGTCTGGCTGGCCGGTGAGGCCGCCGACGGCTCCGGGCCCCGGTTGACGGTGGCCCGTACGGCACCGGGCACCTGGAATTTCAACCGCTTCCAGGCGGGCGGCGACGCCGCGGGCAACGGCGCCGGGGACGACTGCGTGCGCGGCAAGGACACCTGCGGCCCCGCCACGCTCCCCCGGGACGCCGGTGCCGACGCGAGCGGCCGACCAGTGTCCGAGGAGGCCGCCAAGGCCGCCGCGGCTCCGGTGCTGCAGGCCGTGGGGCAGGACGGGGCCCGGCTGGACGCCCGGCTCACCCAGGGTGCGATCCGGGTGGTGACGGCCGATCCGGTGGTCGGCGGCCTGCCCACGCAGGGCTGGTCCACCCAGGTGAGCGTGGGCGCGGACGGCACGGTGGTGGGCGGCAGCGGCGAGCTGGCGGCGCCGGTCCGGGCGGCCGACCAGCAGGTGGTCGGGGCCGCGGAGGCGCTGGCCCGGCTGAACGCGCGGTCGAACGGCTCCGGCGGCACGCCGGAGCCCAGCGGCTGCGCGAGTGCGGTCCCGCTGGCGGCGGACACCCCGGTGGGCGCCTCGGAGCCGGTGCCCTGCAATCCGGAGCCCCGGCCGATGAAGCCGCCGCGGACCGAGACGGTGACGGGCGCGGTGCTCGGGCTGGCTCCGGGGACGGTCGACGGAGCACGCGGGCTGGTTCCGGCCTGGCTGTTCGAGGTGGCGGGGCGGGGCGGGGCGCCGGGTCACACGGTGGCCGAGCCGGCGTCCGCGCAGGAGAACACGCCGGGGCCGGGCGCTCGTACCGTGCCCGGCTTCTCGTACCGGGAGGCCGACCGGAAGCTGACGGTGAACTTCTGGGGCAGCGTGTGCAGCACGTACGCCGTGGAGGCGCGGGAGCAGGCCGGATCGGTCATGGTGAAGATCACTGACACGCCGAACAAGCCGGGTCAGGCCTGCATCATGCTGGCGGAGGAGATGTCCCTGTCGGTGACCCTGAAGGAGCCGCTGGGCGACCGGAAGGTGCTGGACGCGGCGACGGGCAAGGCGCTCCCCCGGCAGTAGCGCCCCTGGGCATGCGCGAGGGCCCGCCCCGGTCGGATGCGACCGGGG
>NZ_JBHYMC010000025.1:73759-93492 GCF_042742535.1 Streptomyces sp. NPDC058880 | reverse complement strand
GCCCCGGCCCCCTTCCGAGGGGGCCGGGGCCGTCCGCGTACCCGGGCCGCGCCGGTATCTACGGACCGGTAACCTCGGGCCATGAGCAAGCCCCCGCGCCTCACGCTGCCGTCCGCCGCCCGTGCGTACCGCCTGTCCACCGACCGCGGACCCTTCGCCGTGCACGAGGCCGGCGAGCCGGTCCGCGGCACCGCCCTGCTGGTCCCCGGCTTCACGGGCAGCAAGGAGGACTTCATCGCCCTGCTGGAACCGCTGGCCGCCGCCGGCTACCGGGTGATCGCCGTGGACGGACGCGGCCAGTACGAGACGCCCGGCCCGCGTGAGGAGGCGGCGTACGGCCTGGAGGAGCTGGCGGGCGACGTCCTCGCGCAGGCCGGCGCCCTGGGCGCGGGCCGCGTGCACCTCGTCGGCCACTCACTCGGCGGGCTGATCGCGAGGGCCACCGTGCTGCGCGACCCGTCGCCCTTCGCCTCGCTCACCCTGCTGAGCAGCGGTCCGGCGGCGATCGCCGAGGAGCAGCAGGCGCGGACGAAGTTGCTGGTCGCGGCACTGGAGGCGATGGGCGACGACATGCCGGGGATCTGGGCGGCGATGCGGGCGGCCGACCCCCAGGACGCCGCCGGGGACTCGCCCGAGCTGACGCGCTTCCTGCGCGCGCGGTGGTTGGCCACCGTCCCCGAGCAGCTGATCGTCACGGGCCGGGCGCTGATCTGCGAGCCCGACCGGGTGGACGAGCTGAACCGGGTGGCGCTGCCGAAGCTGGTGCTGTCCGGGGCCGTGGACTACGCCTGGCCGGTCCCGCTGATGGACGCGATGGCCGAGCGGCTCGGTGCACTGCGGGTGGTCGTCCCGGGAACCGAGCACTCCCCGAACGCCGAGGATCCGGCGGCGACGGCCGCCGCGCTGGTCTCGTTCTGGGAATCCACCCCCCGCATGTAGTTAGCCAGTGAAAAAATTTCCTTAGCGTAGGGAATGATTGCGGCTTACGCTTCGTTGACCCAGTGCAAGGAGAACACTGACGAAGGGAGAAGCCCCGTGCGCTTCGAGATTCTGCGCCTGGACGACGTCGACGGGACCGCCGTGGACAGCACCGTCGTGGACGCGGCCTCCGTCAACCGGATCGTGCAGCAGGCCGCGTCGATCGGCCAGCGCATCCTGATCCGACCGGCCGAGAGCGCGTCCGTCTGACGCTCCGCGCGAAACGTCCACGCCTCCGCACCGGAACCGGTGCGGAGGCGTTCGCGTGCGTAGGGCAACGTGCGGTCAGGCTCCCTGGACGACCTGGAGCACGCCGTTGATGATCTGCTGGACGGCGATCGCCGACAGCATCATGCCGGCGAGCCGGGTCACCAGGACGACGCCGCCGTCCTTGATGACGCGAATGATCACCAGCGAGTAGCGCATGGTGACCCACAGCACGACGTGCATGGCAATGATCGCGGCCCAGACCGAGATCTGGCCGGCCGGCCCGTCCGCCTTCTGGACGGCCAGGATGACGGAGACGATCGCACCGGGCCCGGCGAGCAGCGGCATGCCGAGCGGAACCAGGGCGACGTTCACGTCCTTGGTCTGCTTGGGCTCATCGGTCTTGCCGGTGAGCAGGTCGAGCGCGATGAGCAGGAGCAGCAGACCACCGGCGATCATCAGTGCCGGGACGGAGACGTGCAGGTAGTCGAGGATCTGCTGACCGCAGATGCCGAAGACGGCGATGACGCCGAAGGCCACGCAGACGGCCTGCCAGGCCATGCGGCGCTGCACCTTGACGGGACGGCCAGAGGTCAACGCCAGGAAGATCGGCGTGATCCCCGGCGGGTCCATAATCACAAAAAGGGTGAGAAAAAGGGATCCGAAGACGGCGAAGTCGAACACAGTGATGCCTTGCAGGAGAGAGGGGTGTCACGAAGAAGAAGTCAGGGACGGGTCGAGCGGGCCGGGCAGCGGCCGGTCAGCGCTCGCGTCCGCCGGCGCCCGGCACGGGGAAGGCCCCGGTCGCGCGGCGCGTGATCTCGCCGTAGACCTCGGGGTCGGTCGTGTACTCGCCCAGGCGGCAGGTCTTGCGGCTGCCGTGGTAGTCGCTGGAGCCGGTGGTCAGCAGCCCGAGGTCCGCCGCCAGAGCACGCAGGCGCGCCCGGGTGTCGGTGTCGTGGTCCATGTGGTCCACCTCGATGCCGTCCAGTCCCGCTGCCGCCAGCTCGGCTATCGCGGACTCCGGCACGCACCGGCCGCGCTTGACGGCAGCGGGGTGCGCGAAGACGGTGACACCGCCGGCCGCCTTGACCAGGCGTACGGCGTCGAAGGGGTCGAGCTCGTGCTTCTCGGCGTACGCCCGGCCGCCGTCGGCGAGCCAGTCCGGCGTGAAGGCGTCCGAGACGGTGGCCACGACGCCCAGCTCGACGAGGGCGGTGGCGATGTGCGGCCGACCGACCGAACCGTCACCGGCGATCCGCGCCACCTGGTCCCAGGTGACGTCCACGCCGAGGTCCTGGAGTTTGCCGACCATGGTGCGGGCCCGCGGGACCCGGTCGTCGCGGACGAGTTCGCGCTCGCGGGCGAGCTCGGGCTCCTCGGGGTCGAAGAGGTAGGCGAGCATGTGCAGGCCGATCCCGTCGAGCCGGCAGGAGAGCTCGGCGCCGGTCACCAGCGTCAGCCCGGCCGGAAGGGCGGCGAGGGCCTCGCGGTACCCGCCCACGGTGTCGTGGTCGGTCAGCGCAACCACGTCGAGCCCGGCAGCGGCGGCGTTGCGCACCAGCTCGGCGGGGGTGTCCGTGCCGTCGGAGGCCGTGGAGTGGGCGTGCAGGTCGATGCGCACAGCCGAGCTCCATGGGTCGTACGGGCGGGGGACACCCCAGGATAACCGGGTAGAAGAGCCGGTTTCGCCGGAAGGGTCCGCGCCGGGACGCCCGGAGCGGTCTACACGGGACCCAGGATGCGCGGGCTCAGAGCTCCGCACGGGAGGAGTTCGACCTCGGCGCCGCCTTCGCGCAGGTCCGTCAGGACCAGCTCGTCGTACAGCAGGAGACCGGACTGCTGCGGCCATACGATCGCCCACAGCCACAGGCCGCGCGCCTCGCCGGCGAAGACGGCCCGGTCGTCCGGGCCCCCGCCCACGTGCCACAGCGGTGTCGGCCGGCCCGCCGCGACCACCTTGGTGTGGGGCGGGCCGGCCATGTTGATGGACCGGCCCGGGTCGAGGCCGTCGATCCCGGCATAGCGCGCACCGAGGCCGACGCCGAGCTCCTCCGCGATCAGCAGCAGCTCCCCCATGCCCCCCACTGGTCCGGGGCCCGAGCAGGCGACCACCGTCGCCCGGCCCCCACTGCGGTCATCGCCTGCGGAGGCCACCCCGGTGAACAGCCACCCGAGCGGCAGCGGCCACGGCATCCACACCGGCACGCGCGCCCGGTGCACGACCACGCCCAGGCCCTCCACGCTCGGCGGGAGGACGGGTTGCAGGGGGTGGACGGCGCCGTGCACCGCGCACTGCCAGGAGTCGGAGAAGAGTCCGGGCGCCCTGACCCGGCCACCGCACTTCGGGCAAGTTGGTTCACCCCTCATAGGTAGCCACGCTCCTCCCCGCCCGGCCGCCCGTCAAGGCATGGTCACCCGTCCGGGCTGTCAGTCCAGCGCGACAGCGGCGCGCAGGGGGTCGCGCAGGTCCGTTCCGCGCGCGAGCCAGCGCTCCTGAAGGGCGGCCGCGCCGTGGACCCGCTTCCAGGCGGCTTCGTTCGCCGTCATGGGCAGCAGCGGCAGGAACCGCACCGGGTCCAGGGGCTGGTCGAGCTCCAGGTCCTCCACCAGACCGCCCGGTTCCGCCACGAGGACGGAGCTGAACGGTGCTCCCTCCCACAGCGGCTCGCCGACGTCGAGCGAGGCCCCCGGGGCCACGACCAGTCCCTCGACCTGCGGCGAGGCGGCCAGCACCGCGAGCGGCCGGAGCAGTTTGTCGGTGTCCGCAAGGCCTCCCCGCACGGTCAGCACCAGTTCGGCGCGCGGGCCCCGTACGGGGTCGGCCACCACGGCGGTCGGATCGGTCATCGGATGCGCGGACATCCCGAGGGTTGCGTACCGCACGAGGTCGCCCTCGGCGAAGCGGAGTACCTCGATGCGGTCGGTGCCCAGGAAGGTGACGGCGGCGCGGGCGTCGGGTTCACCGAACGCGGTGCGCAGCCGGGCCTCGACGAGGGCCAGAATTTCTGCCATGAAACGAGCATAGAACTCGTATCAGCCGGGTAAAGGGCGGGTCTTGACCATCCGTCGGCTGATAGTGTTGACAGCTGTTCGGGGCCGCACGCAGAAGCGTTGTTTCAAGGCCCCGGAGACAGGACGTCCCCTACGGGGGACCGGCCGGAGGAGGTGGGGCTGCGGTGGACCGAAGTCGATCGTGCAGTACCAATCGCTCTTCCGCTCCTTCGGCGGGCGCTTCCCGCCCTCTGTGATCTTCTGATCAGTAGAAGAGCGACGGCAGAACGCTTGTCCTCCCGTCCTGTTCCCTCCCGTCCGTACGGTGCTGCCCGCGCGCGGTGGTGGAGGGTCTCCCACCCGCACGGTCCGCAGCCGTGCGTGCGAAGGAGCCTGCCATGTCGATGCTGCCCTACCTGCGTGCGGCCGTGCGCCCGTCCCTGCGCAGGTCCACCCCCGTACAGCCCGGCTACGACGCCACCCGCGACCCGTCGGCGAGCAGCGCGGTGGTCGACTGCGCCGTATACCGCGACGGCCGCCGGGTCCTGGGGCCGGCGTGCCTGACGCCCCGTGAGGCGATCCGCCGGGTCCGCGAGGACGGCGGCTTCGCCTGGATCGGGCTGCACGAGCCCACGGAGGACGAGTTCGCGGGAATCGCCGCCACCTTCGGCCTGCACCCCCTGGCCGTGGAGGACGCGGTGCACGCGCACCAGCGGCCGAAGCTGGAGCGGTACGACGACACCCTCTTCACCGTCTTCAAGACCATCCACTACGTGGAGCACGCTGAACTGACCGCCACCAGCGAGGTGGTGGAGACGGGCGAGGTGATGTGTTTCACCGGCCCCGACTTCGTCATCACCGTCCGGCACGGCGGCCAGGGTTCGCTCAAGGGGCTGCGCCACCGCCTCCAGGACGACCCCGAGCTGCTGGCGAAGGGGCCCTCGGCGGTCCTGCACTCCATCGCCGACCACGTCGTCGACGGCTACATCGCGGTCGCGGCGGCGATGCAGGACGACATCGACGAAGTGGAGAGCGACGTCTTCGCGGCTCCCGCCAAGGGCCGTGCGCGCGGCGGCGACGCCGGACGCATCTACCAGCTCAAGCGCGAGGTCCTGGAGTTCAAGCGGGCGGTCTCGCCGCTCCAGCGTCCGATGGAGCTGCTCAGCGAGCGGCCGATGCGGCTGGTGGACCCGGACATCCAGAAGTACTTCCGCGACGTGGCCGACCACCTCGCGCGGGTGCACGAGCAGGTCGTGGGCTTCGACGAGCTGCTGAACTCGATCCTCCAGGCCAACCTCGCGCAGGCGACGGTCGCCCAGAACGAGGACATGCGCAAGATCACCTCCTGGGCGGCGATCATCGCCGTGCCGACGATGATCTGCGGCGTGTACGGGATGAACTTCGAGCACATGCCCGAGCTCCGCTGGGAGTACGGCTACCCCATGGTGATGGCCACGATCTTCGGCGCCTGCTTCACCATCCACCGGGCGCTGCGCCGCCACGGCTGGCTGTAGGGGTCCCCGCAGGTCCGGCCCGAGCCGGCCCGACGCGCGGGACGCCCCGCACGGCCCGCGGGGCGACCCCCTACCCTGTCGGCATGACTCTCAGCGCGCTCGACCTGGCCCTCGTCGAGGAGGCCACCAAGAAGTCCGGCCTGATCTGGGTCCGCGGCGCCGGGGCCGACCGCGCCCTGTGGCACGCCTGGGTGGACGGCGCGGCCCACGTGCTGGGCGACGGACCGGGCGAGCAGCCGTTCCCGGGGCTGGCGGACGGCGCGAGCGCCGAGGTGACCGTGCGGAGCAAGGACAAGGGCGGCCGGCTGGTGGCCTGGACGGCGACCGTACGGGAGCTCCCGCCCCGCGGCGAGGAGTGGCAGGCCGCCGTCGCCGAGCTCAAGGGCAAGCGGCTGAACGCGCCCGACTCCGAGGCCATGACCGAGCGGTGGGCCCGGGAGTGCCGGCTGCTGCGCCTGGAGCCGGAGTCGGTGCGCGGGTCCCTGCCGGACGGATCGCTTGCCGCGGTCCCGCTGGGCTCTCCGGCGGTCACCCGCCGCCCGGTCCCGGCGGCCCTGCCGAAGCTCCTGCTCAAGCGCGGGAAGGCGGCCCGGGGCTGACCGGCCGGGGTCCCTAGGGTGTCGCGGGGTTCGCGCCCTGGCCCGAGCCCTTGACGGGAGCCGGGGCCCCATCGCCGCCCTCCCCCTTGGTCGTCGGCAGCTGGCTGCCGTAGTCGACCGTCTGCTCCTGCGCCGGCGGGTCCAGCTGGAACGGCTTGCCCCACTCGGCGAGTTCCACCCGGCCGGCGCCGCCGGCCCGCTCCATCAGCAGTGGGTACGGGGGCCCCTCCAAGGACACCGAGAGCTTGCCGCCCTTGCCCTCGTCCGCCGTGACCTGGACCGCGCGGGTGGGCCCGACCTTGATGTAGGAACCCTTGGCCAGCTCGCCCTCCAGGCCCAGCAGCCCGTCCAGCAGGACGTCCATGTCGGTGAAGCCGCGGAACTGCTTGTAGGAGGGGTCGCCTTCGGGCACCTTGACGTACTTGTCGCCGAGCTTGCCCGCCGAGTCGGTCTGGCCCCAGAACGCCGCGCTGGCCTTCAGGTAGAGCTGCTCCCCCACGCGCAGCAGCTGGAAGGTGTCGTCCTTGGACTTCACCTCGCCCGAGCCGCCATCGGCCTTCAGCCGCATGTCGAGGCTGAAGGCCTTGCCGCCGCTGACCAGCGTGCCGGACAGGTGTACCGATTCGGCTTCGCCGGCGGCCGCCTTCGCCTTCGCCTCGATCTTGTCGGCGGAGAGCTTGCCGACTCCGTTCGTGCCCTCGTCCGGGTCCTCCCCGCAACCCGTACCGGTCACGGCGAGACCCGCGCACAGCACACCGATGAAGGCGGCCCGGCGCAGCCGCGCGGCGGGGAAGTAGGCGGTCACGGGCAGATGCCTCTCGTCGTTCGTCTGCGGGCAGCAGGCAGCGTACCCGTCCGTGTGCCGCGGCCCGCGACCGCTCCCCGGGGTCCGCGGGGCCCCGGGCGGACCTCCCCACCAGGACGCTTGCCCGCGGCACGGGCTAGCCTGAGGGGCGGCACGACGGTGGATCGACGCTCTAGGAGGCGCTCGGATGGTTGCAGGCGCCCCGCGGATCTTCGTCTCGCATCTGTCGGGTGTGCCCGTCTTCGACCCCAACGGCGACCAGGTCGGCCGGGTCCGCGACCTCGTCGCGATGCTGCGGGTCGGCGGCCGCCCGCCGCGCCTGCTGGGCCTGGTCGTCGAGGTGGTCAGCCGGCGCCGGATCTTCCTGCCGATGACCCGCGTCACGGGGGTCGAGTCCGGGCAGGTCATCACCACCGGCGTCGTCAACATGCGCCGCTTCGAGCAGCGCCCGACCGAGCGGCTGGTCCTGGGCGAACTGCTGGACCGACGGGTGACCCTGGTCGCCAGCGGCGAGGAGGTCACCGTCCTCGACGTGGCCATCCAGCAGCTGCCGGCCCGCCGGGACTGGGAGATCGACCGGATCTTCGTACGCAAGGGCAAGTCCGGTGCGCTGCGCCGGCGCGGCGAGGCCCTGACGGTGGAGTGGTCCGCGGTGACGGGCTTCTCGCTGGAGGAGCACGGCCAGGGCGCCGAGAACCTGGTGGCCACCTTCGAGCAGATGCGGCCGGCCGACGTGGCGAACGTCCTGCACCACCTGACGCCGAAACGGCGGGCCGAGGTGGCCAACGCCCTCGACGACGACCGGCTGGCGGACGTGCTGGAGGAGCTGCCCGAGGACGAGCAGGTGGAGATCCTCGGCAAGCTCAAGGAGGAGCGCGCCGCCGACGTCCTGGAGGCCATGGACCCGGACGATGCCGCCGACCTGCTCTCGGAGCTGCCCGAGGACGACAAGGAGCGGCTGCTGACGCTGATGCGGCCGGACGACGCGGCCGACGTGCGCCGCCTGCTGTCCTACGAGGAGAACACCGCGGGCGGTCTGATGACCACCGAGCCGATCGTGCTGCGCCCGGACGCGACGGTCGCGGACGCGCTGGCCCGGGTACGGCAAGCCGACCTGTCACCGGCGCTGGCGGCTCAGGTGTACGTGTGCCGCCCGCCGGACGAGACGCCGACGGGCAAGTACCTGGGCATGGTGCACTTCCAGCGGCTGCTGCGGGACCCTCCCTTCACGCTGGTCAGCTCGATCGTGGACACGGACCTGCCGCCGCTGCGGCCGGACGCCTCCCTGCCGTCGGTGACCACGCACCTGGCCGCCTACAACATGGTCGCGGTGCCCGTCGTCGACGAGAGCGGGTCGCTGCTGGGCGCGGTGACGGTGGACGACGTACTGGACCACCTCCTGCCGGACGACTGGCGCGAGACGGAATTCCACTCCGAGGAGGCGCTGCGTGGCCACTGAGCGGGGGCGCGGCGAGCAGGGACGCGAGCGGCGCCGGGAGCAGATCCGGGAGCGGCGCGAACAGGCGCGGCCGCATGCGGCACGTGAGCACGGTCCGTTGGCGGACACGGCGGACCGTTCCGCCGCGTCCGCGGCGAAGTCCGCGCCCGCCGGGGCGAGCGCGCTGACGCGTCCTCGGGTCCGCCTGGACCTGCCGCGCGCGCCGCGCCGGTCGCTGCTGCCCGAATACGACCCGGAGGCCTTCGGGCGGCTCTCCGAGCGGGTGGCGCGCTTCCTGGGCACGGGCCGGTTCATCGTCTGGATGACCCTGGTCATCATCGTCTGGGTGCTGTGGAACGTCTTCGCGCCGGACGAGCTGCGCTTCGACAAGTACCCCTTCATCTTCCTGACGCTGATGCTGTCGCTGCAGGCCTCCTACGCCGCTCCGCTGATCCTGCTCGCGCAGAACCGGCAGGACGACCGCGACCGGGTCACCCACGAGCAGGACCGCAAGCAGAACGAGCGGTCCATCGCCGACACGGAGTACCTGACCCGGGAGATCGCGGCCCTGCGCATGGGCCTCGGCGAGGTCGCCACCCGTGACTGGATCAGGTCGGAGTTCCAGGACCTGATCAAGGAGATGGACGAGCGGCGCCTATTCCCGGCGGAACGTGATGAAGGCGACCGCTGAACGGCTTTCCTGAGGCGTGCTACCGAGCCGTACCATCAGGGCATGGCTACCGACACAAGCTCCGCCGCCGTGCCTGAGCAGGACGCGATCCTGGACGCTCTGGCGACGGTGAACGACCCCGAGATCCACCGGCCGATCACCGAGCTCGGCATGGTCAAATCGGTGGAGATCGGTGACGGCGGCGCCGTCGCCGTCACGGTCTACCTGACCGTGTCGGGCTGTCCCATGCGCGAGACGATCACCAAGAACGTGACCGAGGCAGTCGAGAAGGTCGCCGGTGTCACCTCCGTGTCGGTGTCGCTGGACGTGATGAGCGACGAGCAGCGCAAGGAGTTGGCGGCCACGCTGCGCGGCGGTACCGCCGAGCGCGAGGTGCCCTTCGCCAAGCCGGGCTCGCTGACCCGCGTGTACGCGGTCGCCTCCGGCAAGGGCGGTGTCGGCAAGTCCTCGGTCACGGTCAACCTGGCCGCGGCGATGGCTGCGGACGGCCTGAAGGTCGGCGTGGTCGACGCGGACATCTACGGCCACAGCGTGCCGCGCATGCTGGGCGTGGACGGCCGCCCGACCCAGGTCGAGAACATGATCATGCCTCCGTCGGCGAACGGTGTGAAGGTCATCTCCATCGGCATGTTCACGCCGGGCAACGCGCCGGTCGTGTGGCGCGGGCCGATGCTGCACCGGGCCCTCCAGCAGTTCCTGGCCGACGTCTTCTGGGGCGACCTGGATGTGCTGCTGCTGGACCTGCCGCCGGGTACGGGCGACATCGCCATCTCCGTGGCACAGCTCGTGCCGAACGCGGAGATCCTGGTCGTCACCACCCCGCAGCAGGCCGCGGCCGAGGTGGCCGAGCGGGCCGGCTCGATCGCCGTGCAGACCCACCAGAAGATCGTCGGCGTGGTGGAGAACATGTCGGGCCTGCCGTGCCCGCACTGCGACGAGATGGTGGACGTCTTCGGCTCGGGCGGTGGCCAGAAGGTCGCCGACGGGCTGACGAAGACGGTCGGCGCGACGGTGCCGGTGCTGGGCCAGATCCCGATCGACGTCCGGCTGCGCGAGGGCGGCGACGAGGGCAAGCCCGTCGTCCTGTCCGACCCGGACTCGCCGGCCGGCGCGGCCCTGCGGTCGATCGCGGGCAAGCTGGGCGGCCGGGCCCGGGGCCTGTCGGGCATGTCCCTGGGCATCACCCCGCGCAACAAGTTCTAGGCCCTCCGGGGTACGCGAGAGGGGGCACCGCCGGTCGGCGGTGCCCCCCTCTCGCGTACCTGTACCTGTGCCGGTACCGGTGTCGGGCCGCTTGCGGCTACTCGTACGTGCCGAGGTCCGAGATGGCCGCGAAGCCGAGGCCGTAGGCGCTCATGCCGCGGCCGTAGGCGCCCAGGTGGACACCGCTGCCGGTGGAGCCGGCCAGCACCCAGCCGAACTCGGACTCGCGGTAGTGGAAGGTCGTCGGCTCCCCGTCCACGGGCAGCGACAGCGTGGACCAGTCCTCGCCGTCGAGGTCGTCGGCGAGCTCCCAGGCGGCCTCGGTCTGCTGGTCGAGCCAGTCGTTGCGCAGGGCGTGGTCCATCTGCCCGGGCCAGCTGTAGGCCAGCAGCCCCGAGCCGGCCAGCCAGGCGGCCGAGGAGACCGAGGTGGCCTCCAGGACGCCGGTGCCGTCGCCACTGCGGCGCAGCGGGCTGCTCGCCACGGTGATGACCACCGCGAAGCGCTCCTTCTCGCCGGTCGCGATCTCGCCCCGGGCGGAGGGCTCGTCGCCGTGGCCGGTGGAGCCGTGCTCCACCGTTCCGTCGGCCGCGGTGCCGACCTGCATCAGCCAGCGGCGGCCGGTGAAGGCTCCGTCCAGCCCGTACCAGGGGAAGTCGGCTGCCAGGAAGCCCTCGGCCGTCCGGCGGGCCGCCGGTACGGGTGCGGCGGCCTGCGGCTGCTGCTCCCCGGCCGGGGCGCCGGTATGCGGACTCCCGTGCGGGCTGGTATGGGGTTCCTGCACGGCGTCCGCGGCGGCGGGTGCCTCGGCGGTCTGCGCCCCTGCCATGCTGCTGCTCGTCGTCTCCATCTGGGCGGCCTCTCGTTCCATGGGGTCCGGAACGGCCCTCCCCCTCGCTGCGCTGGGGGGACCCCCTCCCTCGGGCGTCCCGCGATCCGGACAGATGGAGGATAGCCATCGGACCCCGGATCGCCGGGCAGGCTGCGTCAGGTGGCGTCGGCGTCGAAGCGCACGCGCTGTTCGGCGGCCGGGGCCGCGGGCTTCTTCAGCAGGTCCGGACCGGCGGCGGACGGGGCGGCCGCGGCGGCCTCAGCCTCCTGGGCGGGCGGGGAGGCCGGGGCGGGGTCGGGCTCCGGGTTCTTGACGGCGTCCGAGACCTCGTTCAGCTCCTTGCGGAGATCGAAACTGCTGCGGATCTCCTTGAGGTCCTCGTTCTCCGAGAGCTGCTTGCGGATGAAGGTCTTCGGATTCAGGTCCTCGAACTCGAAGTCCTTGAAGTCCGGTCCGAGTTCGGAACGGATGTCGTTCTTGGCGCTGTCGGAGAACGCACGGACCTTGCGGATGAAGCTCGTGACGTCCTGAATCACCTTGGGCAGCTTCTCCGGGCCGAAGACGAGAACGGCCAGAACCACGATCGTGACGAGTTCGAGTGCGCCTATGTCGTTGAACACCTTGCCGCTCCTCGGCTCTCTATCACTTCGGGCCCGAACACACGGTACCCGGCCTTGCCCGCGGGCCCGTACACGCGGCCCGGACCCGTGAGGGTTTCACCACCCGGCCACCCCATGATCATGAGCCGTTCGCCGACCCGAGGACGACGCCCAGCGTGCGTTCCCGGCCGTCGCGCAGCACGGTGAGCGTGAGCGGATCGCCCGGGCGGTGGGCCCGGATCTTGATGATCAGCTCGTCGCCGCCACGGACCCGCTGTCCGTCCACCTTGGTGATCACGTCACCGGGCCTGATGCCGGCGCGGGCACCCGGCCCGCCGGGGGTCACGGACGGCTTGCCGTCCTCGCCCTTGGCTCCCACCCGGGCTCCGTCGCCGGTGTAGTCCATGTCGAGGGTCACCCCGATGACCGGGTGCGTGGCGTGACCGGTGGCGATGAGCTCCTCGGCGACGCGCTTGCCCTGGTTGATGGGAATGGCGAAGCCCAGGCCGATGGAACCGCCCTGCCGGTCCGGGTCGTTCTTGTCGGCGCCACGGATCGCGCTGTTGATGCCGACGACGTGCGCCCTGGCGTCCAGCAGGGGGCCGCCGGAGTTCCCGGGGTTGATGGGGGCGTCGGTCTGGAGCGCGTCGACGTAGCTGATGTCGCTGCCGTCCCCCTTGTCACCACCCGCGGTCACGGGCCTGCCCGTGGCGCTGATGATGCCCGCGGTGACGGTGTTGGAGAGGTCGAAGGGCGCACCGATGGCGACGACCGGGTCGCCGACCCGCACGTTCTCGGAGTTGCCCAGGCTGAGCGGCCGCAGTCCGCGCACCCCGCTGACCTTGACCACGGCCAGGTCGTAGCCGGAGTCGCGGCCGACCAGCTCGGCGGTGACGCTCTCGCCGGTACTGAAGGTGACCGCTATCTCCCTGGCGTCGGCGACCACGTGGTTGTTGGTCAGGATGTGCCCCTGCGGGTCGAGCACGAAGCCGGTGCCCGTGCCACTGCTCTTGGCGCCCCTCACGTGCAGCGTGACCACGCCGGGCAGCGCGGCGGCCGCGATCCCGGCCACGCTGTCGGGCGCCCGGCCCGTGTCCGCGACGGCCGCCTGCGGCAGTTCCAGCCGGGTACTGCTCCGCCGCTCGGCGAGCACGCCGACGTAGCCCCCGATACCGCCGGCGAGCAGCGCCGCGGCGGCGGCGAGGGCGGCCGCCTGCCACAGGCGCAGGCCTCGCCGGTCATGGCCCCGGTCCACGACCTGCAGGGGCTGCGCACCCCAGGGGTCGTAGCGGGCCTCGACGGCCGGCGGCTCTTCGGCGGGGGCCGCCGGCCCGGCCGCGCCGTCCGCCGCGACGCCGCCGTCCCCCTTGGCGTCGCCCGTCTCGGGGCGCGGGGCCGGAAGCCCGTCACGACGGCTGTCCGCCGTGCCCTCGGGCCGGCTCCACCACTGTGGAGCCGGGTCGGTCTGCTGCCTGTCGGCCATCGGCGCTCCCCGCGTACCTGTGCGCATGTCCGGCCGATTCAACCAGGTCCCGGGTCAGCGCAGCAGGGACACCGGCCGGGCCGAAGCCGGTGGGGAGGGCGGGGGCGGCGGCAGAGGGCTCCCGACGGCCGTCAGGAGGCTCGGTACGGCCGCGGGGGTGGGCAGCCGGTCGCGGACCGCCGCATCGGTCACGGGCAGGGCGGGGCCGGGCCTGGAGGCGGGCGCCGGAGCATCACCCCGGACGTTCGGTTCCGTGACCTCCTGCGGCAGCGTGCCGCCCAGCGCGAGCGCGGCCAGCGACACCGCGCCGGCGGCGACGAAGGCGAACCTGCGACGCGGGCGGCCCACCTCGTGGACGGGGAAGCCCTCCTGCCGCGGCCGGGCGCCCGCGGCTGCGGGCAGTCCGTAGGCGAAGGCCTCGAAGGGGTCGGGCCGGTCGGCTCCCGGTCCCGGCGGGGCCACGGGGCCGGCCGGGGCGTCGAGACCGCCTCCCGGCAGCCCCTGCAGGCGCGCGAGCAGGCCCGCCGACAGCGGCGGCGGGGCGCTTTCCACGAACATGGTCTTCAGACGGCGCTGGGCGTCGGCCTCGGCCTTGCACCGGGCGCAGGTCGCCAGGTGGGCCAGGACCCGCTCACGGGCGTCGTGCTTGAGCTCCCCGTCCACCAGGGCGGCGAGCCGGTCGCCCAGGTGCTGTTCGGCGGGGGAGGGACTGGCTCCGGTCACTCGGCTCCGCCCTCTCTCCCGGCGCCCGGCGCGCCCGTCGCGACTCCGGCCAGTGCCCGCTGTTCGGCCCGGGCCGACGGAGACCGGTGCTTGAGCGCCTTGCGCAGGTGCGAGCGGCCCCGGTGGATGCGGCTGCGCACGGTGCCGAGCTTCACGCCGAGCGTCGCGGCGATCTCCTCGTAGGACAGGCCCTCGATGTCGCACAGCACCACGGCCGCGCGGAACTCGGGGGCGAGGGTGTCCAGCGCCTGTTGGACGTCCGCGTCGAAGTGGGTGTCGTGGAGGACCTGCTGGGGGGACGGCTCACGGCTCGGCAGCCGCTCGGCGGCGTCGTCGGCGAGCGCGTCGAAGCGGATCCGCTGCTTGCGGCGGACCATGTCCAGGAACAGGTTGGTGGTGATGCGGTGCAGCCAGCCCTCGAACGTGCCGGGGGTGTAGGTGGACAACGAGCGGAAGACGCGGACGAAGACTTCCTGGGTGAGGTCCTCGGCGTCGTGCTGGTTGCCCGTCAGACGGTAGGCGAGGCGGTAGACCCGCGCGCTGTGCGTGCTGACGATCTCCTCCCACGAGGGAGGGGTCCACGCCTGCGATCCCGCATCTGCGGCAAAGGTCGCGGTGGTTGCGGTGTCTGTGGTGTGGAAGCGGTCAGCAGTGTAGGTCACGGATTTCGGCTCACCCGCCGACCAGAAGAGGCGTTTGAACACGCCTCCACGATCCACAGGCGCAGCCGCACCTCCCCTGTCGGCTCTGGTGGTGTCCAGTGGAGTCCCTACCATAGCCACCCCCTCTGTCAGCTCCGGATAAGGGTTTTTGCAGTATCTTTACGCAAGCCTTAGGCCGCGGGGCGGTGCCCGCCGCCGATCTGCCCGGCGCCGTCCTTCTCGTCCCGCCTCCACCCCTCACAACGCCCGGTCCCATCTGCGGGTTCCCGACGTCAACGGATACAGTCACCGTTGCGCCAACTATGGGGACAGGAGAGGGTCATTACCGGCAACCGGCAGACGAGCTGGGCGTTCGCCGACGCGTTTGTCGCCGAGGACGACGCTCTGCGATGGGCCCGCGACCGGTCCAGGGAAGCGGGCCTGCGCTCCGTCTCCCCCGGGACCGGCGCCGCGCTGCGCCTGCTGGCCGCCACCGCGGACGCCAAGGCGGTCGCCGAGATCGGCACGGGCACCGGCGTCTCCGGCATCCACCTGCTGCACGGCATGCGCCCCGACGGGGTGCTGACCACGGTGGATCCCGAAGCCGACCGGCAGGCCTTCGCCCGCCAGGCCTTCCGCGCCGCCGGTTTCGCGGGCAACCGCGCCCGCTTCATCCCCGGCCGCGCCCTCGACGTCCTGCCCCGCCTCGCCGACGGCGGCTACGACCTCGTCTTCTGCGACGGGGACCCGGCCGAGTCCCTCGACTACCTCGCTGAATCGTTGCGCCTGCTGCGCCCCGGGGGGCTGGTGTGCTTCGAGGGGGTCTTCTCCGACGGCCGTACCGTCGACTCCGCGGCCCAGCCGGTGGAGGTGCTCCGCGTCCGTGAGCTGCTGCGCAGCGTCCGGGAGAGCCCGGCGCTGGAGGCTGCGCTGCTCCCGGTGGGCGACGGCCTGCTGTGCGCCGTGCGCCGCTGACCGCCGTACGCCACCGGGCCGGGTCAGCCCAGGAGTGCGAAGGTGAGGGCCGCCGTACCGCCCAGGGCGGTGCCGGCGAGCAGCTGGGCCGGGGTGTGGGCCCGCAGCTCCAGGCGGGACCAGCCGACGGCGGCTGCGACCGCGACCGCGGGGAGGACGGCCGGGCCGAAGACGAGCAGCAGGATCATCACGGTGCCGCCGGCCACCGACATGTGGAGGGATATCTGCCAGCCCACCGTGACCAGCAGGGACGAGACCAGCCCCACGAGCATCGCGACGACGAGCGCGAAGACCGCGGCCGGGGCGCCGAGTACGCGCAGCAGGGTGACGCCGGCGAGGACGGAGACCAGACTCAGCGCCATCGGCACCACCCGCTGGCGCCTCACCCGGATGTGCTGGTCGGTCAGCGACCCGCGCCTGACCCCGACGGCGATGATGCCGATCGGGACGACCCCGCAGAAGAGGGCGGCGAGCAGCCCCCAGCCGAGCCCCGTCCACGACCCCGTGCTGTGCCACCCGACGAGCAGCAGGAGGGCGACGACCAGGTTCGCCGGGGCCAGCACGTCGGACAGGAGGCGGGCGGCCTTCTGGCGCGGAGTGCAGTCGGCGAAGGCCGGGGGCGCGGGCGGGGAGAAGGGCACGTGCGGCTCCGCTGGGTCGCCGGGGACAGGGGTCCTCGGACACGGCACAACGCTGCCCCGGTCGCGGATCGCGGCCGGGGCAGCGCAGAGAATGCGAAAGCAGAAGGTGGAAGTGCTGTCAGCGGGTCAGCCGACGACCTTCTTCAGGGCGTCACCCAGGGCGTCCGCCTCGTCGGGGGTCAGCTCGACGACAAGCCGACCGCCGCCCTCGAGCGGTACGCGCATGACGATGCCCCGCCCCTCCTTGGTGACCTCGAGCGGGCCGTCGCCCGTCCGCGGCTTCATGGCCGCCATGCTCGTTCCCCTTCCTGAAACCAGCTCATCGTCAGCCGACGGCCCCATTCAGGCGCCTAGTACCCGGCATCGAACACATTGCTTCCCGGCCATTATCCCGCATGTCAGGACCCGATGACCAACATCACCCGGGAACGCTTGGGCAACGCGCTCGGCCAAAACCACTCATTTCGGGGATCCGCCTGCGATACTTCGCCGCCGCACCTGGGGAACGGCCGCGGCTTTCTTTGACACACATCACATGTGCGCTCCCCCTCCGGTCCGCCATGCTGACCCTTGGACCGGCCGGTACCGACCGGTAGCCAAGCCCGCGACGAAGGGGGACCCCCTGCCATGGCCGACAGTGTGCTCTACGAAGTGACCGACGGACTCGCGACCATCACGATCAACCGTCCCGACGCGATGAACGCGATGAACACCGAGGCCAAGGTCGCCCTGCGCGACGCTGCTCTGGCGGCGGCCGCGGACACCGCGGTCCGGGCGGTCCTGCTGACCGCCGCCGGGAACCGGGCCTTCTGCGTGGGCCAGGACCTCAAGGAGCACATCGGCAACCTCGCCGCGGACCGCGAGAGCGGCTCCTCGCTGACCATGAACACGGTCAAGGAGCACTACAACCCGATCGTGCGGGCGCTCACCGAGATGCCGAAGCCCGTGGTGGCGGGCGTCAACGGGGTCGCGGCCGGCGCCGGATTCGGATTCGCGCTGGCGGCCGACTTCCGGGTGGTGGCCGACACCGCCTCCTTCAACACCTCGTTCGCCGGTGTGGCCCTGACCGCCGACTCCGGGGTCTCGTGGACCCTGCCCCGTCTGATCGGCGCCTCGCGCGCCTCGGACCTGCTGCTCTTCCCCCGTTCGGTCAAGGCGCAGGAGGCGTACGAGCTCGGCATCGTCAACCGCCTGGTGCCCTCGGACTCCCTGCACACCGAGGCCGAGGCCGTCGCCCGCGCACTGGCCTCGGGCCCGACGGTCGCCTACGCCGCGCTGAAGGAGTCCCTCGCGTACGGCGCCTCCCACACGCTGGCGGAGTCCCTGGTCCACGAGGACGTCCTGCAGACCCGCGCCGGAGCCTCCGAGGACCACTCCATCGCCGTCCAGGCCTTCCTGTCGAAGCAGCCTCCGAAGTACCTGGGGCGCTGAGCCGCGGGCCCCGCGCGGCCCGGTCAGGCCGGGTCGCGCAGGGCGCAGGCGGCAAGGTGGTCGTTGACCAGTCCGCACGCCTGCATCAGGGCGTAGGCGGTGGTCGGGCCCACGAAGCGGATGCCGGCCTTCTTGAGGGCCTTGGCGAGGGCGGTCGACTCCGGGGTGATCGCCGGGACCTCGGTGACCGTGCGCGGGGCCGGGCCCGGCTCGCCCGGGGCGTGGGACCAGATCAGTGCGTCCAGCTCGCCGGGCTCCCAGCCGGCGAGGAGCTTGGCGTTGGCCAGGGTCGCCTCGATCTTGGCCCGATTGCGGATGATCCCCTCGTCGGCCATCAGCCGCTCCGCGTCCGCCGCTCCGAACTCCGCGACCGCCGCGATGGAGAAGTCGCCGAAGGCCTTCCGGAAGCCCTCGCGGCGGCGCAGGATCGTCAGCCAGGACAGCCCCGACTGGAAGGCCTCCAGGCACAGCCGCTCGTAGAGGGCGTCGTCGCCGTGGACCGGGCGGCCCCATTCCGAGTCGTGGTACGCGACGTACTCGCCGGTGGAACCCGTGGACAGCGCCCACGGACAGCGCAGCAGCCCGTCCGCGCCCGCCACCGGCCCGCTCACCGCTCACCCGCCTTGTTCAGGTCGACCCGGCTGCCCGCATCCGCGGCGGCCGTCAGCTGGGCGATCCGCGCGTCCCGCTCGGCGAGCTCCGCGGCCAGCCGCTCCAGTACGTCGTCCACCTCGGCCATCCGGTAGCCGCGCGGCGCCACCGGCAGCCGCAGCGCGTCGATGTCCTCCCGCACCACCGGGCGACTCTCGGGCAGCCCGTCCGCCACCCGGTCCGGCTCTGCTTCCGGCAGGACGGCCTCCGAGCCGCCGCCGATCACGGCGAGGGTGACCGCTGCCACGACCACGACCAGCGCGATCATCAAGAAGAAGAACACGATCAACTCCCCTGAGAGACTCCGGCCACCAGGTTAAGGTCGCTGGCGAGGCGCGAGGGCCGCCGAAGGAGGAAAGACCAGCATGCTGCGACTGGGCAGGCGCGAGTTCGACACCCACGAGCCGGTGATCATGGCCATCGTGAACCGGACTCCGGACTCCTTCTACGACCAGGGCGCCACCTTCCGCGACGAGCCCGCCCTGGACCGGGTCGAGCAGGCCGTGGCCGAGGGCGCCGCGATCATCGACATCGGCGGGGTCAAGGCAGGACCGGGCGAGCACGTGGACGCGGCCGAGGAGGCGCGGCGCACGGTCGGTTTCGTAGCCGAGGTCCGGCGCCGCCACCCGGACGTGGTGATCAGCGTGGACACCTGGCGGCACGAGGTCGGCGAGGCCGTGTGCGAGGCCGGGGCGGACGTGCTGAACGACGCCTGGGGCGGGGTGGACCCCCGGCTGGCCGAGGTCGCGGCGCGCCACGGCGTCGGCCTGGTCTGCACGCACGCCGGCGGGGTCGAGCCGCGGACCCGGCCGCACCGGATCGCGTACGAGGACGTGATGGAGGACATCCTGCGGGTCACGGTCGGCCTCGCCGAACGCGCCGCAGCCCTCGGTGTCCGCCGGGACGCCATCATGATCGACCCGGGTCACGACTTCGGGAAGAACACCCGCCACTCGTTGGAGGCGACCCGGCGGCTGGAGGAGATGACGGCGACGGGCTGGCCGGTCCTGGTCTCCCTGTCGAACAAGGACTTCGTCGGCGAGACCCTCGACAAGCCGGTCAAGGAACGGCTGCTCGGCACCCTGGCCACCACCGCCGTCTCGGCCTGGCTGGGCGCCCAGGTCTACCGTGTCCACGAAGTCGCGGAGACCCGTCAGATCCTGGACATGGTCCGCTCCATCCAGGGCCACCGGCCCCCGGCGGTCGCCCGCCGCGGCCTGGCCTGAGGCCCGGCGCGCGGAGGCCGGCGCGGCCCGGGCCCCGGGCCCCCCCCCGGGCCCCGCGGGGGACGGGGCGCCGGAGCGGCCCACCTACCCCCATGGCGGGTG